>CAMNJG010000149.1 GCA_946541285.1 uncultured Clostridia bacterium | reverse complement strand
GGAATCGCCTGCTATAAAGCGGCGGCAGTTGTCAGCGCCCTGTGTAAAAAAGAGATCGGTGTGGATGTCATCATGACGGAAAACGCGGCCAGGTTTGTCGGTCCGGTGACCTTTCAGACGCTTTCTAAAAATCCGGTGACGATCGATACCTTTGGGTCTGTGAAATACTGGGAAGTGGAGCATGTCGCGCTGGCAGAAAAGGCAGATGTGATGCTGATCGCGCCCGCCACGGCAGATATGATCGGTAAAATCGCGCATGGGATTGCGGATGATATGCTTTCCACAACGGTGATGGCTGTCACCGCTCCGGTGGTGCTGGCACCTGCGATGAATGTCCATATGTACGAAAATCCTGTTGTCCAGGAGAATATCGCGAAGCTGAAATCCCTGGGATATCAGTTCATTGAGCCGGGTGAAGGCCTGCTGGCCTGTGGGGATACCGGCAGAGGGCGTATGGCGGAACCGGAGGAAATCGTTGATTATATCCTGAAACTCCTGGAAAGCCGCGCTTCTGTTCAGAAAGACCGGGTGACCCAGTCCCGTCCGCGTGACCTGGAAGGTCACTGTATTCTGGTGACCGCTGGCCCGACCATCGAGGAAATTGATCCGGTACGTTATATCAGCAACCGTTCCTCTGGAAAGATGGGGTACGCGATTGCGGACAGAGCTGCCCGCAGAGGAGCGGACGTGATTCTGGTTTCCGGACCGGTCAGACTCTCCCCGCCGGAAGGTGTGGAGCTGATTCCGGTGAAGAGCACAAAGGAGATGCTGCATGCCTGTGAAAGTGTCTTTGACCGTGTAGATGCCGTGATCAAGGCAGCGGCGCCATCGGATTTTTATGTTGTCAACGCCTCTGACCATAAAATCAAGAAAGACGGTCAGGGAGGGATGACCCTGGAACTGAAGGAAAACCCGGATATTATCGCGACACTTGGAAAGAAAAAGGGTGATCGGGTTCTCATCGGTTTTGCCGCGGAAACCCGGAATCTGGAAGAATATGCCAGAGATAAAATCAGGCGCAAAAATCTCGATATGATTGTGGCGAATAATGTTGCCCTGCCGGGAGCGGGATTTGACCAGGATACCAATATCGTGGAATTTATCCTGCCGGACGGGAGCATGGAAAAACTTGAGCCCATGCAGAAAACGGAAGTGGCCGACCAGATTCTCGACCGCCTGCGGAAATTGTATCAGACGAAAAAATAATCCGTTGATGTCATTGACAGCCCCTGTGCAGATACAGGGGTTTCTTTTTTATATATAAAATACATATATTGACAAATATAATAAAAATTGCTATCCTGTTTTCAGGAGGTGGCCAATGGATCGACAGAAACTGGGAAGAGCGGGGGAAGAGTACGCGGCAAAGTATCTGCGGAAGCTGGGATGTATCATCCTGGAGCGTAATTTCCGCTGCCGCTATGGCGAAATCGATATTATCGCGCTGGATCACGGGATTCTGTGTTTTATCGAGGTCAAAACCAGGAGCAGCCTGGATTTCGGGATGCCGTGCCAGGCGGTGGATTCCCGTAAAGAACGCCGCATCAGACGGTGCGCGTATGTGTATATGAGCCGTTATCAGATGGAGGATCAGGAGATCCGGGTGGATATCATAGAAGTTCTGTTCCTTCATCAACGATTTTATATCCGGAGACTGATCAATGGCAGAAAAGGCTGAAACGGAGGGCAGGTAATGTATTCGAGAGTAAAGAGCGCGGCACTCAACGGAATCGACGCGGAAGAGGTAATCGTGGAGAGTGATATTTCCAGGGGATTTCCTTCGTTTTCGATTGTCGGTCTGCCGGATACGGCGATCCGTGAATCCAAAGAACGCGTGAGGGCGTCGATCATCAATTCCGGTTTCCGCTTTCCCGGCGGCAGGGTGACGGTCAATCTTTCACCCGCGGGCGTACGGAAAGTCGGAACCCATTTTGATCTCCCCATCGCGTTATGTATCCTGATTTCCTCGGGGATGAATGTCTGGAAGGAACGTCTGCGCTGCGCGTTTATCGGTGAACTGGCACTGGACGGAACCCTGAAAAGGATCCGCGGAGTCCTGCCGATGATTACCGGATTGAGTGAAAAGGGAATCCGGACCTTTGTGATCCCATCGGAAAATCAGCATGAAGGAGAACTGGCAGAAGGGGTCGATGTTTTCTGTGCGGACAGCCTTGAGGAAGTGGTCCTCTTCCTTCGCGATGGCGCGGAACTGAGAAAACTGAATCCGGTGGAATTCAACATGGAGACGGAGAGCGGGATCCCGGACTTTTCGGATGTGTCGGGACAGGAACAGGCCAAAAGAGCACTGCAGATCGCGGCGGCAGGCATGCATAATCTTCTCATGTCCGGAGCTCCGGGGAGTGGAAAGACCATGCTGGCTTCCAGACTGCCGGGAATTCTGCCACCGCTTTCCTATGAAGAAGCGATGGAGATTACGAAAATTTACAGCTTTTCCGGTCTTCTGAACGAACAGCATCCTGTGATCGGCAGAAGGCCGTTTCGGGCGCCGGACCATACCATATCTCCCGCCGCGATGATCGGGGGAGGCACCCGGGTCCGGGCAGGAGAAGTCTCCCTGGCGCATAATGGTGTCCTGTTCCTGGATGAGCTTCCTGAGTTTTCGGGAAATACCATCGAAGCTCTCCGGAAACCGATGGAAGACGAGCAGGTGACGGTTTCACGGCTGACAGGAAGTGTGACACTGCCGTCCAGTTTCCTGACGGTAGCAGCGATGAATCCCTGTCCCTGCGGATATTATGGAGATGAAATGCATCAGTGCACCTGTACGGAGAGCCAGATCCGGAGGTACCGCGGCAGGCTTTCCGGTCCTTTCCTGGACCGGATCGATCTGTTTGTCAACGTCGCGACTCCGGGCTATGAGGAAATCTACGAATACCGTGAGGGTACTTCCACGGCAGAACTGGCAGGGGCGGTATTCAACGCGAGAAAAATGCAGGAGGAACGGTACCGGAATGATCCCATACGTTTCAATTCCCAGATGAAAACGGAACATATCCGCAGGTACTGTCAGATCGATAAAGGCACAAAAGAAATGCTGAGAGATGCTTTTCAGACGATGAATCTTTCGGTCCGATCCTATTATCGTGTTCTGAAGGTGGCCAGGACCATTGCGGATCTTGAAGGTGAAGACGCCATCCGTCTGTCGGACGTGGCGGAAGCGGTACAGTATAAGCTGAGTGGCGGAGGTTTTGGAAGATGAGGACAGAACACAGATCAGTCAACAGAGAGGTCCGGATCCTGGAACGCGACGACCGGAGGTATCCTGCTCTGCTCTCGATGACGGGAAAAAGCGCGCCGCCCCGGCTGTACTGCATCGGGAATCTTTCACTGCTGCGCCGGAAAGCGGCTGCTGTGGTGGGCGCGCGCAAAGCGACCCCCTATGGAAAGTGGGTGTCCTATCATATAGGAAGAAAACTGGGGCAGTATGGGATCGTTACCGTCAGTGGCATGGCGTATGGCTGTGACGCGGAAGCTCACAGAGGCGCGCTCAGTGTCGGAGGCGCTACCATCGCAGTGCTGGGCTCCGGTGTTTCGGTCTGCTATCCCAAAAGGAACCAGCCGCTTTACGAGGAGATCCTCGCGAAGGACGGACTGATTCTGTCGGAACAGAAGCCCGACGCAGTTCCCCTGCCGGCGTTTTTCGCCGAAAGGAACCGGATTATCAGTGGATTGAGCCTGGTGGTTGTGGTAACAGAAGCGGGATTGTCCAGCGGCTCCCTGATTACCGCGGAATACGCGGCGGAGCAGGGCAGGACGGTGATGGCGGTTCCCGGCAATATGAACAGTCTTAGCAGTATCGGATGCAATAAGCTGATCCAGGATGGCGCCAGTATCGTGACCGGCCTGGGAGATATTCTGGAAGAACTGGGGATTCAGGCTGATCCGGACGATGAATCGAAAATGATGGAACTCAGTCAGAGAGAGCGGGATATTTTCAATCTGATCCGGAACAGCGGAGAAGTCAGTCTGAACCTGATTTCAAGAGAAACCGGCCTGTCCATCGCCGAAGTGAACGCGGTTGCCGCCCAGCTGGAGATCCGGGGATTTATTGTCAGCAGTATGGGGAAGGCGTTTGTTGCAAAACCCGTATAATTTTTTACAGGATGATTTTTCAGAAAGTAACTGTTCAGTAAACGGCCAGTATCTCTGACAATCAGGTACGGAATGGTCTGCTGTCTCCCGCGATGCGGTCTGATGACCTTTCAAAATGGTGAG
>CAMNJG010000148.1 GCA_946541285.1 uncultured Clostridia bacterium | reverse complement strand
CATGCCGGGATCAGGATCTGCGGCCGGGAAGTGCGGAAAAGAAAACGCACAATCTGCGGAACCGCGATCCCGACAAACGAAACCGGTCCGGCAAAGGCGGTCACACAGGCAGACAACAGGCTGCTGATCAGTACCAGCAGCAGACGGAACAGGCGGATATTGACGCCCACACTTTCCGCGTAAGCCTCTCCCAGAAGATACGCGGAAGTCGGTTTGGAAAGAAAAAAGGCGCACAGACCTGCAAGGACCGTCACCACCGTCATCACCCCGACATTTTCCATCGTCATCCCGCTGAAGCTGCCCTGGGACCAGTTGTGCAGGTTGACAATATCACTGTCCTCCGCAAACGTGACGATGAACTCCGTGGCCGCGTTACAGATATAGCCGATCATAATGCCGCAGATAATCAGCGTGGACATGCCTCTTACCCGGCGGCTGGCCAGCATGACAAAGCCCATACAGAGCAGGGATCCTGCGAAGGCGGCCACGATCATATGCCAGGAGGTCATCAGGCGGGCACGGCTCAGGAAAAAGACCATGCACAGGGCGACGATCAGCTTTGCCCCGGAGGAAATCCCCAGCACGAAGGGTCCCGCCAGGGGGTTATGAAAAAACGTCTGTAAAAGATACCCGGAAAGCGCCAGCGCGCCGCCCAGCATCAGGGCTGCGAGGGCGCGGGGCAGACGCAGATCCAGCAGGATGCTGCGTGTCATCGGGGAACTGCCGGAACTGCTGTGATCCTGCAGCACCCGAAACACTTCCTTTAAAGGAACATGGACACTGCCGATACAGAGACTGGCGGCCAGTAAAATCAGGACCAGCGCCGCGAGCGCCGAGAAAATCAGTATCCAGTACGGTTTTCCGGTCTGTCGATTTCCTGTCCGCTGTTCCCTTCCCATACCCATCTCTCCTGTCTCTCACTGTCCGGAGGCGGATCTTCCTCCGGATAATTTCCACAGGAAGATGACCCACTGCAGGATTCCGGATCCGCACAGTCCTTTTTCCCGCAAATCCGTTTTCTTTACTCCTCTGCCGGCTCCGGGTCTCCGCTGCCTCTGCTTTCACGATGCACTGCCAATGCCATTCCGGTTCTTCAGTTTCCGAAGATAACGCAGTCCGTCACCACTTCCGTCCGGGTCCGTCAGAATCTGATGAAAATCCGCGATAATGGTTCCGGTTTCCATCGAATCCTGATACAGATTCCGGGATGTACACCAGACATGACCTTCTTTGACTGCCCGGAAATCCTTCAGGGCCGGCGCTTTCTGCAGCAGCCTTTCAATGCTGTCAATTTCGCCTTCGATCGTCCCGTTATAAACCAGCAGGTCCGCGTCCCGGGCACTCCGGCAGAAGGCTTCCATCTGCAAAGTGGTCGTAGAAGTCCGGCTGCCATCGGACAGTTCTTCCGGCATATACTCCCCTCCGGCCATACGGATCATCGCAGGGACATAGTCGGTGGATTTGCGCACCGTCACAGCTCCGGCAGAATTGACAGAGAAAAAGGCAACACTCCGTTTTCCTGTTTCGTCATCCTGCTGTCCTGCGGTGCCGTCTGTCTGCTCCACTTCCGCGAGAACTGCGTCAACATCCGCTTCCTGCTGAAGAAAGGCCTGTTCCGCCTCCTGCACGTGACCGGTCAATACACCGTACAGCTTCACCCACTCGGTTCGTCCCAGCGGATGCGGCTCATAGCTGGCATGATCCACCAGGACCGGTACTCCGGTTCTGATCAGTTGTTCCCGCACTGACGGCGTATGAAAAATCATCGTATTTTCAATGGCCAGGTCACAGTCCCTGCTCAGGATCAGTTCGTAATCCGGCGCGCTGTATCTGCCCGCGTAACGGATCGTATCCTTCCGCATGGCGTCCCTTACTTCCGGAAGCGACCACTGGTCGGCTTTCATGCCACTGAGCGCGATACAGTCCAGGGCATCCATGCGGACAAACATCTGCATCGCTGCCGAAGCGGCCAGATAGATATGGCTCACCGGCTGCCGGAGTACCGTGATTTCCTGAGACAGATCCTCCGGTACAGCCTGTCCCTCCGGTACCACCAGGAAACGGCTGCCGTCACAGAGATTCACCAGTGCATAACCATCCCTGTAACGGAATATCCGGAAGCACTTCGCGTATGCCAGGGACATCTCATCCTCCAGTGTCAGGAAGGCACTGATGTCGTGATCGCCGGAAACTGCCTGAGTTTCTGAAGCCAACCCTTCCGGGTAGCCCTCTGCCACAGCAGCGCTCTGTCCTGCCGAACCGGACGAAAGATCTGTTTCAATGCCTCCTGTCCCACAGCCACACAGACTGGCGCACATTGCCGCGATCAGAAAAAAAAACAGAACTGTAGCGCGTATTCTCTTCCGGAAAACATTTTCCTTTTGCCCTTCATAAAAAAAGAAGCGTCCGGGCGATACGTAACCGGCTTCCGAATGACGGATCCGGACTTCCGGACGTGCCGCCCGAAAAGAAATTTTCCGGATTTTATGAACATCCTTGTTAATTTTTTTCATAATATTACAAAGCAACCACTTTCCGCATACAACCATCCTTTCCTTTCAGCGCAGTTTCTTTTTCTTTTTTGAAACCGGCTTCGCGGAAGCGGCTTTTTCGTACGCAGCTTCCTCCATCATTTCATCGTACCGCGCCTTGCCGGAACGGAGACGTCCGCGGATAAAGCCCAGGATGATCACGGCAAGAATAATTCCCAGCATCAGGAAGCCTTTGGTTTTCACAGACATCCCCTGCGGTTCCGCCTGTTCCAGATCGAAATTCAGGGTATACGCAATCTCATGCGGCTGGCTCATGGCAGTCGTATCCGCGATAACGTTCATCCCACCGTCAAATTTTATGACCGGGATCTCGAAAACGGAGTTGCCCCCGCTGTTGACCGGCTCGTAAAGCAGACCATCGACCACCATATAATCATAGTGCGGGCTGCTCCACTCAATCCGGGCAGTGGCGCGGCGGTTTTTCACCGTCATCTCTGCAGGGGAAGCAACAGACGCTTTTCCGCTGCCTCCGGCCAGGGTCACCGGAATCCGATACGTTCCGTCGGCCAGGGTCACCGGCGCATAGTTGATCTTTGAAGTTTTTACATCCGAAGCCTTCTGGTAAGCGCTTTTCCCACTGGCACTGCTCTCATCGGCTCCATTTTCTCCAGCCGTATCGTTGTTTGCCGGCTCCTGGCTGTCAGCCGACACCGTAGCACTGCCTGCATCGCCTTTTTCCTCTGCCTCATCCACAGACTCTGATGCCGACGCGTTTTCTCCGGTACCGTTTCCGGCCTGCCCGGCCAGCGCAGATTCGTCAATCACACCTTCCGGCAGGGAAGAAGACTGGAAAACCAGCGTCCGCGGGAACCATTTCTGGCTGCGGCTGCTGAACGCGGCGCAGGTAATCTCCTGATTCAGGGCTTCTACCGGTACGGTATACGAATAAGACCCGTCCGCGTTTTCTTCGTAAGGAATCCAGTCGGCTTCCTGTGCCGCAGCTGCCTCACTGTCACTTCCCATGTACAGTTTCTCGTAGGCGGTACCGCCCAGGGTCATCCGCGCGCTCATCGCACCGTCTTTTACCGTCAGCCGGCAGGCGGTAACCCGGAACATGGAGGAGCTGGACTCCACTGCAATGTCATAAGTGCCGTCCGCCACCTGATTCGCGTAAACCGGTCCGCCCGTCACACCACTTTCCTGCTCCACCGATGCCGCGATTTCGCCATTGTTCGTTTTGACCTGCACGGCGTGTGTTCCCAGTGGCGCAGAAAGCAGGATACACAACGCCAGTACCGGAATCAGCAGGTAATTTGATTTATTCTTCATATCGACTCCTTCATTTATCCACCCGATTTCGTAAACTCCACAATTATCGGATAAAAGATAGTATAATATATATATTTAATGCTTTCGACTCTAAGGAGGGAGGGAATGGTATGACTCCTGAAAAAATTCAAAAAGTCGTTACTTTATTTACAAACGAAGCTCAGAAAATATATGGTTCCTGTCTGCAATCTGTGATCTTATATGGTTCCTGCGCACGCGGAGATTATACTGCTGACAGCGACATCGACATACTGGTTCTCTTAGATATACCACAAAACAGGATCAGTGCTGAAAGAAAACGAATACTGGAAATCACGGATCAACTGGATCTGGAATATGATGTTGTCCTGGCACCGGTATTACAGAGTCAACAGACCTTCGACCGTTATCTTCAGGTATCCGGTTATTATCTGAATGTAAGAGCTGAAGGAGTTTATTATGCCTGATAATATGGT
>CAMNJG010000147.1 GCA_946541285.1 uncultured Clostridia bacterium | reverse complement strand
GGAATCCGCCTTGGGATCACAGCCGATCTGGATGACTTTTTTTCCCAGCTTCGCGAATGCCGCGGATAGATTGCTGGTTGTCGTTGATTTTCCTATTCCGCCTTTACCGTAAACAGCAAGTTTCAGCATATTCTGTCTCCTGTCTTTTCATACGATATCCATTCAGCTCCTGCGTCCGGTCCGTCCGGAGAAATCAAATCCCGCGGATTGCAGGGTCCGGTTGATCAGGTTCGGATTCACATCATCATAGATCCTGCCGGAAAACGCTTCATGCGGCAGTTCATAAAACACAGCCTGTTCCGGAGCCGCCACCCGGTACATCGGATCCGCGACAACGGCTTCATAATCCTGCAGTTCCCGGAGGATATCATCTTCTTCCGGCGTTCGGTCATCCCCGTCCCTTAAAAGGAACTCTTCTGTATCGACGGGACAGAGTACCCTGAGATCCGCGTTCTGTTCCAGGGCTGCCGCCGCTGCCAGCGATGCCTGGAAGACACTTTCCCCGATCGCCGCCACCACCGGTCCTGTGCCATGGATATCGGCATAAGAAGCCTTCTCCGGACTTTTCGCCGTCTCCACGCACGTTCCCAGCTGATCCGCGAGCAGCTCCGAAAAAGCCTTCCCGATCGGCACCCCGACAATATAGGGAATCCCGAATTTTTCTTCCAGCCGTCTTGCTGCCGCCAGGCCACCGTATGACAGAACCAGGCTGACATCCGCCTCCCCGGCACTGACGATATCCTCCAGGGAGCATTCCAGCGATATGGAAGCTGCCGGCACAAAGCCATGCTCCGTCAGCCATTCCCTCATCGATTGGATGCTCCCGTTTACCGCGAAGTCCAGCGGGGTCGCCCCGACCAGGTTCACCCGGGCTCCGCTCCGGCTTCTGCCGTTTCCCGGAGAAAGGGCGGTTTCCGTCCTCGCGGAAAACCGGTCCACGACCGCTCTGAGTGCCATGGAAACGCCCAGTGTATAGGGCTGCATCCCGTTGACACTGAAACCAAAGCACGGTACGCCGTTTCTTTCCTCCAGAAGTCGGGCGATGGCTTCAAAATCAATGCCGGTCATATAGGGAATCGGTGCGCCGATCACTGCGATAAACGCAGGATGCGTCTCCTCCGCCACTTCCGTGATGTCATCCATCAGTTTCTGATCATCTCCCATAATGGCTTCCATTTCCGAGACCGCGGAAACGTAAATCTGGCTGTCCATGTCATACCATCTCGGCTCATCATGGGTCGTATACGTCGAGTTGCAGCCGGACGCGTCGTGCATGACCACCAGCCCTCCGAGCTCATATAACGCGGAACACACTCCGAATTCATCGGATGAATAAGTTGGAATCAAACCTGAAATCTGTTTCATATCAGACTGAGACACCCATATCCTTTCCTCTGGATCAGAACTTTCCGGTCCTTCTTCTCCAGATACGCTTCCCGCATGAGGCGGGCAATCTCAAGAATGCCTCCGTACCCCATGAAGCCTCCGCCTTCCACGACATTGACAAAATAATCGGTTCCTGTAAAATAGGCGGCTTTCTGCCCTATCGCCAGATATTTTTCCTCCCGTTCACGGGAAAGGACGCGCCGTTCCGGACGTTTGCAGGACGCCACGATCAGATCCGGGGCATGTTCCCGGAGCCACAGGAAGTCCTCTTTTTCTTCCGGAGCGAACTGATCCACATAGACTTCCTTTACATGGAACCCATGCTCCAGCAACAATCTGGTAAAGCCCAGGATCTGAAACGTAAACGTAAAATCAACCGCCACCGGGGTTTCTCCGATCAGTTCCGCGGTTTCCCGCAGGGCGTCCTCTGCAGCCATCCGTTTTTCTGAAAAATCCGGTGCCGGAATCCCCATATACTCCGCCAGTTTCGCGTAATTCCGGTCAATTTCATCAAAATCAAAGGTATACGGAAAATACATCGATTTCTGGCCGAGACGTTTTTCCAGCCGGTCCGCTGCCCTGCGCGCGGTCGGTTCGGTATACAGGTTCAGGGCCGCCGCTGACATCGCCAGATACTCATCATAGTTCTGACAGTCCTGAATCTGTGTGAGACGGCAGCCTCCCTGACGGATGAGCTCATAGATTTCACTGTGTTCATCGATACGCAGATTGCTGCCGATAATATTGATCTGCCGCTCATGCTTTTCCTGAGGCCGGAGAGCCTCATAGAGCTGCATCCGCATTTTTTCATCCGGCGTAATCCCGCTTTTCCTGAGAGTCGGAATCATATAGCAGTCAATAAAATCAATATCCGGGATCATTTTCCTCAGAGAATCGTACACATAATCCTGATCATACGCCAGGAAAAAATGCTGACAGCTGATATACAGCAGGATCGCCCGGGGGCGGTACGGCAATTTCTGCAGAACGTCCCTGACGCCTTCCATCATCAGTTCTTCGATGTCGCCATTCAGCACATTCTCTTCACGGAGCTCTATGGCCGAATACCGGTCCATCGCTCCCATTTCCGCCGCTGTCAGCACCACTCCCCTGAGACAGCCTTTCGCGCACACAAAGATATGATGCGACTCCGGGATCATCATGCCGGTATGAAGAATATTCCAGGTTCCCCTGGCCGGAGCACTGTATTCCAGCCCGTCCTCAAAAGGAGCGGGAAACCGTGCCTCTCCCATCGGCACCTCCACTTTTTCCGGAATGATCTGATACGGATCCGCCAGTCCTGCCAGGCTTCCGGATACTGCACAGCTCCCGGCAGCGCAGTTTTTTTCTTCTCCCGCGCCTCTGCGGTGGCTCAGTTTTCTAAGCATTGTTCTGGGCTCCTGTTTCTTCCTGGCAGATCCGGAACAGATGATCCGCCAGTTCCCGGTAAGCCCGGGCCATCTCACTGTCCGGAAACGCTTCGATAACTGTTTTTTTCAGCGGTTCCGCTTTCTGCACGGTTTCGCTGTATGGTAATTCCCCTGTAATGGAGGTATGAAAATCTCCTGCCAGGATCTCCACTTTTTCCCGTTCCTGCTCGACACCGCGCCGGTTGAGGATCAGTCCTCCCAGGCTCGCGTATCCCCTGCCCCGGAAATTTTCCACAGCCATCGCGATATTGGACGCTGCGTAAATGGACATATTTTCTCCGGAGGTCAGAATAAACACTTTCTGCGCGTAGCCCTTCCGGATCGGCATGGAAAAACCGCCACAGACGACATCGCCCAGGACATCATAGAAAATGATATCCGGCCGGTAAATTTCGTATGCGTGCTTCCGTTCCAGTTTTTCCAGAGCCGTCACAATCCCGCGGCCGGCACAGCCGAATCCGGGAACCGGCCCGCCTGCTTCGACACAGATCACGCCTCCGTATCCTTCCCGGCAGACTTCACTCAGTTCAAACTGGTCTTTCTTCTGATTTACTGTATCCAGTACAGTCGGCAGCTTCTCCCCGTGTCTCAGCAGAGTCGTCGAATCCGCCTTGGGATCACAGCCGATCTGCATCACCCGCAGCCCTCTGTCCGCGAGCGCCGCGGAAATATTGCTCACGGTGGTGGATTTGCCGATTCCGCCTTTTCCATAAATCGCTGCTTTGATCATGACTTCACCTCATATGCCGGTCAGGCACTTCTCTTTCCTCTTCCGGTTCTCCGGCACTTCTCCCGGATATTCCCTCTCTTTTAAAAAAACGCAATAGCAGATACCGGACTACAAACACGGATTCTGATTTATTCCTTCAGACTTTCCCGGTTACTCCGGATCTGTGAATAAATCGTTTTGGTACTGACTCCCGGAATCCGTCCGATTTCTCCTGCCAGGGTATTAATCATATTCTGCGGGGCGTCCAGGGCGATACAGATAATACTGACGCCCGCTTTTCTGTATGGAATCCCCATTCTGCCGATAATAAACTCGCCGCAGCCGTGCAGCAGTTCATTGACCCGGCCGGTCGTACTGGCATCTTCGATGATGATACCGATTATCGCGATTCTTGTTTCCATAAAACAGAACGACTCCTGTAAAAATAAAAAGCTCACATCCCGAAGATGTGAGCCTGAAAAACATACTTCTCCTGATACCTGATCAGAGCAGCGCTTGCGTCTGTCAGGATACAGGGCCCTCTCCCCGCAGCGTCCAGGTATCCGGCCACCAGCGGGAAACGCCTGAAAGATCATACGCTGCAGGGATTCATCGTGGAACGGATGTATCAGGCCACAGGCTGATCTGTCATTTCTGTAAAGTATATCTTTAACCTTAATGCGGAAGCTGCGGAAAATATGTTTCCGCAACGTCGCCGGATTTCGGCTTCAGATCTTCTGTTCTTATTATCGTACATGTCTGCCGCCGCGTCAAGAGAAGGTATTTTCTTCACAATC
>CAMNJG010000146.1 GCA_946541285.1 uncultured Clostridia bacterium | reverse complement strand
TCTCATTTCATTCCAAGCAGCGCCCGCAGCCCGTCCTCGTCCAGAATCTCCGTTCCCAGTTCCTGCGCCTTTGTCAGCTTGCTGCCTGCGGCTTCACCAGCCAGCAGATAGTCTGTCTTTTTTGACACACTCCCGGTGACTTTGCCTCCCGCCGCTTCAATCAGCTGCTTTGCTTCATTCCGGCTGAGCTGCGGCAGCGTCCCTGTAATGACAAAGGTCTTGCCCTTCAGTGCTCCGTCGTCTTCTGCGGCCGGGACATGCTCCATTTCCATATTGACGCCGTACTCCCGTAGCCTGCGGAGCAGTTCCCGGTTCCCTTCATCCAGAAAAAACATATGGATCGCTTCCGCAGTGATCTCACCGATATCATTGATTTCCGTCAGTTCTTCGACAGAGGCTTCCGCGAGCTTTTCCATACTGCCAAAATGGCTCATGACATTGCGGGCAGCGGTTTTGCCGACTCCGGGGATTCCCAGCGCGGTCAGCAGCCGGTCCGGCTCATTGCCGCGGCTTTTTTCAATCGCCGCGAGCAGATTATCCGTCCCTTTCTCCCTTCCGACAGTCCCCTCTGCAATCAGTTTCTCCCTGCTGTTTTTCAGAATATAGATATCCGATACATCGTGGATATAGCCTTCTTTCAGAAGTGCCGATGCCACCTTTTCCCCGAAACCACGGATATCCATCGCGTCCCGGCTGGTAAAATTGATGATCCTCCGCTCCAGCTGTGACGGACAGGCACTTCCGGTACATTTCATGTCGGCCGTGCCGCTCTCCCGCACCACCGGCGCCCCGCAGACAGGACAGTGGTCCGGAATGACGTATTTCACGGTTCCTTCCGGGCGTTTCCCGTGATCCACAAGCCGGATTTTCGGGATGATTTCCCCGGATTTGTAGACAGTCACCGTATCCCCGATCCCGACATCCAGTTCATCGATATAATCCTGGTTATGCAGTGTCGCGCGGGAAACGCTGGTGCCACACAAACGGATCGTATCGAATACTGCCGTCGGTGTAACGCGGCCGGTCCGGCCCACGGACAGTTCAATGTCACGGATGACTGTTTCCTTTTCTTCCGGAGGATATTTGTACGCGATCAGCCAGCCGCCGTTTTTCGCGGTATCCGGACACTGTTTACGATCCTCCAGATCATTGATCTTGACCACAGCACCGTCGATATCATAAGCCAGTTCCCCGCGCATGGCACCGATTTTTTCAATCGCCTGCCATACTTCGTCTGCCGTCCGGCATACATAATAATTTTCGATCACTCTGATCCCGCGTTCTTTCAGATACTGGTAGACATCTGTGTGTTTTTCAAAGGAAATGCCACGGGCATCCTGCAGATTAAAGACAAACATGGAAAGTCCGCGCTTTTCTGTCACGGACGGGTCCAGCTGGCGGAGGGTTCCTGCCGCGCAGTTCCGCGGATTGGCAAACAGTTTTTTTCCCAGAAGTTCCTGCTCCGCGTTAACCCGTTCAAAGGCCTCTTCGTCCATGTACACTTCTCCCCGCAGCTCCAGATATTCCGGAGCATCTTCGATATGCTGCACAACATCCCTGATCACCCGGGCATTGGCCGTGACATCCTCTCCCTGGATCCGGCCATCCCCACGGGTCACGGCAGTCACCAGTTCCCCCTTTTCGTACCAGAGGGCGAGGGAAAGCCCGTCAATCTTCGTTTCCACGACAAATTCGGTATGCTCCCCCAGCTTTTCACGCATATCCTCCACGAAGCCGGTGACTTCCTCGCGGGAAAAGACATCCTGGATGGACAGCAGCGGCTGACGGTGCCGGATGAGCACACCCGCCTCCCGTTTCGCCCGGCCTCCGACTCTTCCGGTCGGTGAATCCGGCGATGCCAGTTCCGGATATTCTTTTTCCAGTGCCCTGAGTTCCAGTGAGAGCTGATCGTATTCATAATCGGTAATCTCCGGAGCATCGTCTTCAAAGTATTTTTTATTGTGGTATTCGATGAGCTTCGTCAGTTCTTCGATCCTGGTGATGATCTGCTGCTCGTTCATGTTACGAAATCACCTCCAGCGGGGCGATACCGGCGGCCAGCTTTTTGATGCCGGCTCTGTCAAAGGCTACTTTTACGACATTATCGGAAACTTCAAGAATCATGCCTTCCCCGAATTTTTTATGACGTACCCGCATACCGGCAGCATACTGCCCCGCTGCCTTCGTATTTTTCCTCTGAATGTCCCGGCTTTTCTTTTTAATGACATCTGCCTGTGCCCGGATCGGGTCAAACGGGCGGTGGGAATCACTGTAGCGGACCTCCGGAGCGTATCCGTCCTTCCGTGTCGGATAACTGGATTTTCCCGGCTCGTCCGAAAGCTCATCCAGCAGGCTGCTGTCCAGTTCCTCCAGGAACTGGGATTCTTTGGTATATTCCGTCCTTCCGTAAAGCGTCCGGGTTGTCGCGCTGGTCATATACAGTTTCTGCTCTGCCCGGGTGATCCCCACATAGCAGAGCCGCCGTTCCTCAGAAATTCCTTCTTCTGTATCCAGGGAACGCCATCCCGGAAACAGACCATCCTCCATCCCCGGCATAAAGACGACCGGAAATTCCAGCCCCTTCGCGCCATGGAGCGTCATCAGCACGACTTTATCGTCCGACTCCGGGCTCCCCTGATCGACTTCCGCGTCCAGCGACAGGTTTTCCAGGAATTCTGTCAGTGTCATCTCCGGATTTTCGGATTCCCGGTCGGCGATCGCGGACTTGAATTCCATCAGGTTTTCCAGACGTCCCTCTGCTTCGGTTGTCCGTTCCCGTTCCAGCATCGCCAGATAACCGCTGCCTTCAAACAGGCGGTCATAAATGTCGCTGACGGACAGGTCTTCCATGCCCGCGCGGCATTCCGCAATCAGCCGGACAAATCCCCGCAGCGCTTCCGATGCTTTCGCCGTAAAGCCACCAACAATTTCCTCGTCCGTCAGAAGCCGCAGCATACTGGTTCCCTGCTGCTCCGCAAGTATGGAAATTTTGTCCAGCGTCTTCGGACCGATACTCCTCTTTGGCTCATTAATCACACGGGTAAATGCCACATTGTCATCCGGGTTGGCTACCAGACGCATATAGGCAATCATATCCTTGATTTCCTTCCGGTCATAAAAACGGAGCGTTCCCCGGATCACATAGGGAATCCCGCGGGTCAGCAGCACTTCCTCAAAAGAACGGGACTGCGCGTTGGTCCGGTACAGAATGGCAAAATTCTGATACTGACGTCCTTCTTCCATGACATACCGGTCAATGCAGTCCGCGATCCACGCAGCCTCTTCCTTTTCACTCTGCAGTCGTTTGTAGGTAATCCGGCTGCCTTCCTCCGCGGCAGTCCACAGTTTTTTTGCCTTCCGCTGACGATTATGGGAAATGACACTGTGCGCCGCTTTCAGGATATTCCCGGTGGAACGATAGTTCTGCTCCAGCTTGATAACCCGCGCTCCCGGGAAGTCTTTTTCAAAGGAAAGAATATTACTGATATCGGCGCCACGCCATTCGTAAATACACTGGTCATCATCCCCTACCACACAGATGTTCCGGCTTTTTCCGGCCAGCGCCTTGACGAAACGGTACTGCATATAGTTGGTATCCTGATATTCGTCTACCATGATATACTGAAAACGCTGGCGGTACTGCTCCAGTACTTCCGGGTATTCCTCAAACATCTTCACAACCCGCCAGATCATGTCATCGAAATCCACTGCGTTATTACTCAGAAGCTCCCGTTCATATCTCCGGTACAGATCGGCGATGGTCTTTTCCCTGGGCGAAGCCGCGTTCATGGCAAACTCCGCGCTGTTCACGCCTTTTTCTTTCGCGTCGCTGATCCTGGCCAGCACCATTTTCGGTGTAAAAATTTTCTCATTGACATTCGCGGCTTTGATGCACTTTCGGATCACGGCTTTCTGATCCACCGGATCGTACACGGTCAGGCCGTCATGGTAGCCGGCTTTTTCCGCGTTCACGCGAAGGATTCTCAGACAGGTGGAGTGAAACGTCAGCAGCCACATACGGGTACTTCCCCCGACAAGCTGCTCGACCCGTTCCCGCATCTCCTGGGCAGCTTTATTGGTAAAAGTCACTGCCAGGATGTTGTATGGAGCGATGCCCTTCTCGCGGATCATATAGGCGATCCGGCGGGTCATCGTACTGGTTTTGCCACTGCCTGCCCCCGCGAGGATCAGCATCGGGCCTTCTGTATGTATGGCAGCTTCGTACTGCATATCATTGAGGCTCTGTAAATAATCTGGTCTGTTTTTGTTATCCATGTCCCTTTGTCTTCTGTCTTTCATTACAGACGCCGTCCGTAATATCGCGGACGGCGTCCTTTAT
>CAMNJG010000145.1 GCA_946541285.1 uncultured Clostridia bacterium | reverse complement strand
CCGCGTGGCCTGGGAACGCAGGCAGTGTATTTCAGTGAATATCTGCGCGTTATAGTATATATAATGCATGGTTCCTGATGACGGGACGAACCGGAATGTGAGGATTGCGAGGATACGGCTATGGGCATAAAAGTAGTAAAATTCGGCGGATCATCAGTGGCGGACGCCATCCAGCTCCAGAAAGTAAAGAAGATTATCGAAGCAGACCCGGACAGAAAATACGTGGTAGTGTCCGCGCCGGGCAAGCGTTTTGATGACGACAGCAAGATTACGGACCTGCTCTATCTGTGCAAGTCCCATGTTGACAACAACCTGACGCCGCTGCATGTATTTCAGGTGATCTCTGACCGTTACCGGATGATGGAGCTGAATCTGGGGGTCAAAACCAATATCGACCAGGCGCTGGAAGAGATCCGTTCCAACCTGAAGCCGGGAGTCACCGCGGACTATATCGCCAGCAGGGGCGAGTATCTCTGCGGCATCCTGACCGCTGCTGTGCTGGGCTATGATTTTGTCGATCCGGCGGGACTGATCTGTTTCGATGAAAGAGGCCGTTATCTGCCGGACCAGACGGACAGCCGTCTTTCTGCCGAGCTGGCGAAGCATGAGAGAGCCGTCATCCCTGGCTTCTATGGTTCCACGATGGACGGGAGCATCAAAACCTTCACCAGAGGCGGTTCGGATATCACAGGATCCCTGGTGGCCAAGGCCGTCAACGCGGACATTTATGAAAACTGGACAGACGTATCCGGTTTCCTGATGGCGGACCCGCGCATCGTAGAAGGGGCGAAGCCGATCAAAAATATCACCTACAAAGAACTGAGGGAGCTTTCCTACATGGGCGCCAGCGTGCTCCACGAGGACGCGGTGTTCCCGGTCAGGGAGTCCAATATTCCGATTAATATCCGCAACACCAACGAACCGGACAATCCGGGGACCGTCATTTCCGATACACCGGCGGAAAGCAATGAAAATATCATTACCGGGATCGCCGGGCGCAAGGATTTCGCGGTCATTACACTGTATAAAAACATGATGAACGCGGAGGTCGGTTTTGTAAAGCGTCTGCTGACCATCCTGGAAAACAACGGAATTCCGTTTGAGCACCTGCCGACCGGGATCGATACGGTCAGTGTGATCCTCTCCAGAAAAGAACTGGGCGGCAAGCTGCAGGATCTGCTGGAGGATATCGAGAGACGTCTGACACCGGATTCGGTGGAAGTCTACCAGGATCTGGCTCTGATCGCGACCGTAGGTGTCGGGATGACCCGTCGCCCTGGCGTCTGCGCGAAGCTTTTCGGTTCACTCAATGACGCGGGCGTCAATGTCCGGATGATCGACCAGGGCTCCAGCGAAATGAATATCATCATCGGTGTGGATAACGGCAGTTTTGAGACGGCCATCAGCGCGATCTACAACGCGTTTGTGAAATAGACTGCCTGCCGCCATATAGCCGCGCCATATATGCCATATAATGGTGGACAACGGCGGACAGGGCGTCACGCTGACGGAAACAGGGACGGCTGCTCAGGAAAATACATCTTACACAGGCGGAGCATGGCTCCGCTTTCGTTCCGTAAACGAAAAGAGGTAGTTATGGGGTTAATGCAGGTTCTTTTTGGAGACCTCAACAAAAAAGAAGTAAAAAAACTGGAGAAAATCGCGGACAAAGTCCTCGCGCTTGAGGACGAAACCGCGAAACTGACAGATGAGGAGCTGCGGGCGAAAACCGCGGAATTCCAGGACCGCTGCCAGAGACAGGGAGAATCCCTGGATTCGCTGCTCCCGGAAGCTTTTGCAGTCTGCCGTGAAGCAGCGGACCGCGCTGTCGGGATGAAGCCGTTCCCGGTACAGGTCATCGGCGGCATCGCGCTGCACCAGGGACGGATCTCCGAGATGAAGACCGGTGAAGGTAAGACGCTGGTGGCCACGATGCCGGCATATCTGAACGCGCTGGAAGGAAAAGGCGTCCATATCGTCACGGTCAATGACTATCTCGCGAAGCGAGACATGGAGTGGATGGGAAAGATCTATACTTTCCTGGGTCTGACAGTCGGCGGGATCTTCCACGATGTTCCGGCAGAGGAACGGAGAAAGAACTACAACTGCGATATCACGTATGGGACGAACAACGAGTTCGGCTTCGATTATCTGCGGGATAATATGGTGAACTACAAGGAACAGATGGTACAGCGTGACCTGAATTACGCCATCGTCGACGAGGTCGACTCCATCCTGATCGATGAAGCCCGTACCCCGCTGATCATTTCCGGTATGGGGGAAAAGTCCACGGACCTGTACATCAAAGCGGACCGCTTTGTCCGCAATATGAAGCGGGACGAAGATTTTACCATCGAAGAAAAGGACAAGACGGTTTCCCTGACAGAAGAAGGGGTATCCCGCTGTGAAGCGTACTTTGATGTCGAAAACTTCTCCGATCCGGACAACATGGAGCTCAACCACAACATCATGCAGGCCCTGAAGGCCAACTTCATCATGAAGAGGGATGTGGACTACGTGGTCAAGGACGGCGAGATCATTATCGTCGATGAGTTCACCGGCCGACTGATGCAGGGACGCCGCTACAGCGACGGGCTCCACCAGGCCATCGAAGCCAAGGAAGGCCTTTCCGTACGCAGTGAGTCCAAGACCCTGGCGACCATCACGCTGCAGAATTACTTCCGTATGTACAACAAGCTGTCCGGGATGACCGGTACCGCCAAGACGGAAGAAGACGAATTCCGCGAAATTTACAACATGGACGTTGTCGTGATCCCGACCAACCGGGAAATCAAACGTATCGATAACAATGACTGTGTGTATCTCGACCAGAAATCCAAGCTGGAGGCGATTATCGAAGAAATCGTGGAGGTGCATGCAACCGGCCGTCCGGTGCTGGTCGGTACCATTTCCATCGAAAAATCCGAGGAAATCAGTGACCTGCTCAACAAGAGGGGAGTCCGCCATAACGTCCTGAACGCGAAGCATCACGAACGCGAAGCCGCGATCATCGCGGAAGCAGGCCGCCTGAACGCGGTCACCATCGCCACCAACATGGCCGGACGTGGTACGGATATCATCCTGGGCGGCAACCCGGAATTTGAAGCCAAAAAAGAGATGCGTAAGGATGGGTATGATGAAAATACCATCTCCTACGCTTCCAGTAAGATCCCTCTCGAGGACGAAGAACTCCTGGCCGCGAGAGAAGTGTATAATAAATATTATGAGCAGTTCAAAGCAGAGCGCCAGGAAGAGCACGAAAAAGTCATCGAACTGGGCGGACTGCATATCATCGGCACGGAGCGCCATGAGTCCAGACGTATCGACAACCAGCTCCGGGGCCGTGCCGGACGTCAGGGCGACCCGGGCTCCACGAGATTCTTTGTCAGCCTCGATGACGATCTGGTGCGCCGTTTTGGCGGAGACCGGATCCAGAACATCATGTCCCGTTTCCAGGATTACGCGGGAGAAGCGATCGACTCCAGGATGGTCACCCGCCGGATCGAGGACGCCCAGAAGCGGGTGGAAGGCCAGAACTTTACATCCCGTAAGTACGTCCTGCAGTATGACAACGTGGTCAATACCCAGCGCCAGCTGATTTACGAAGAACGCCGCAGGGTACTCGACGGCGAGGAACTGCGCGGTTACATCCTCAATATGGCGTATGAGTTCGCGGACGAATATGTCGAAACCTGCACAGCGGGCTCCAAATTCTCCGAAGAGTGGGATCTGGACATGCTCCGCAGAAATATCGCGCGCCTGAGCCCGCGCATCGAGCTGCCGGATTACGGTGAAAACCCGCAGATCGAGCCGGATGAACTCCAGAAAGGCGTGCATGAGGCGATCGAAAGCGCGTACAGCGCCAAGGAAGAAGAGATCGGCGCCGACCGGATGCGGGAACTGGAGCGCATGATCCTGATCCGTGTCGTCGATAACAAATGGATGGACCATATCGACGCGATGGACCAGCTCCGTACCGGCATCGGCCTGCGGGGCCTGGGACAGCAGGATCCTGCCATGGCCTACGCCAACGAAGGCTACCAGATGTTCCAGGAGATGATCAGCAACATCAAGGAAGATACGGTCAAATTCTGCTTCAACGTGACCCTGCGGACGACGACAGAGCGCCGTCAGGTCATCGCCGGCGGCCAGGAAAGAAAGGACGAAGTGCCGTCCTCAACAGGCGCCGCGCCGTCCCCGACCGGAGGCGTGCCGAAGGAAGCGACGAAAGAATCCCGGGACAACCGGCAGACGCCATATAAGCGGGTAACCCCGAAGGTCGGCCGGAATGATCCGTGCCCTTGCGGAAGCGGAAAGAAATACAAGAACTGCTGCGGCAAAAACGCGGCAGAGCAATA
>CAMNJG010000144.1 GCA_946541285.1 uncultured Clostridia bacterium | reverse complement strand
CCCGTTGGAAATACTGGTTTCCAGCGTTTTTTATTCCTTGACTGACTTCATTGTCGGGAAAAGGAGGACATCGCGGATGGCCTGGGCGTCGGTCAGGAGCATGACCAGACGGTCGATGCCGTAACCGATGCCACCGGTCGGTGGCATGCCGATTTCCAGGGCGTTCAGGAAATCTTCGTCCGTGTGGTTCGCTTCTTCGTCACCTGCCGCGAACGCTTCTTCCTGTGCCTGGAAACGCTCTCTCTGGTCAATCGGGTCATTCAGCTCCGAATACGCGTTGCACATCTCCCTGCCGTAGATGAACAGCTCAAAACGTTCCACCAGAGAAGGATCTGACGGTTTTTTCTTGGTCAGCGGGGAGATTTCCACCGGATGATCCATAATGAACGTCGGCTGGATCAGCTTCTCCTCAACGAATTCCTCAAAGAACAGGTTGATGATGTCCCCTCTCTTATGACGGGCTTCATATTCCACATGATGCTCGTCCGCCAGTTTTTTCGCTTCCTCTTCGGTTGTGACTTCCGAGAAATCCACACCTGCGTACTCCCTGATCGCGTCCAGCATGGTCAGGCGGCGGAACGGACTGCCCATATCAATCGGCGTCCCGTTGTAGCTGATCTGCGCGCTGCCGCAGATCACTTCCGCCAGGTGGCGGAACATGCTTTCTGTCAGTTCCATCATGCCATTGTAATCCGTATAGGCCTGGTACAGCTCCATCAGGGTGAATTCCGGATTATGGCGCGGATCCAGGCCTTCGTTACGAAAAACCCTGCCGATTTCGTAGACCCGTTCCAGTCCTCCGACGATCAGTCTCTTCAGATACAGTTCCAGCGAAATACGCAGTTTTTTATCCTCATCAAGAGAATTATAATGCGTCACAAACGGACGGGCTGCCGCGCCGCCGGCGTTATCCACCAGCATCGGCGTCTCCACTTCGATAAAGTCCCGTTCTGCCAGGAATTTCCGGATCTCCGCGATGATCCGGGAGCGCTTGATAAAGACTTCTTTGGATTCCGGATTCATGATCAGATCCACATATCTCTGCCGATAGCGCATATCGATATCCTGGAGGCCATGGAATTTTTCCGGGAGCACCTGCAGGGATTTGGAAAGAAGGACCAGTTCCTCCACACGGATTGTGACTTCTTCTGTTTTGGTTTTAAAAACTTCACCCCTGATACCGACGATGTCCCCGATATCATACTTCTTGAAAAGCTGGTATTCCTCTACGCCCAGATTGTCCCTGGCGACAAAGCACTGAATCCGTCCATCCCTGTCCAGGATATGCATGAAGGAAGCCTTGCCCATGACACGCTTGCTCATAATACGCCCTGCCAGGCTGAGTGTCTTTCCTTCATATTCCTCATAATGTTCGATGACCTCCGCGCTTCTGACTTCCTGATCCCATTTCGTCAGCACGAAAGGATCCCTGCCGGCCTCCTGAAGCGCGGCGAGCTTGTCCCTGCGGATCTGTCTCTGTTCACTGATATCGTTCTGTCCGTTGTTTTTCGCTGCCATATTTCCTGATTCTCCTGATTCCTTAACTTCTGCTGACTTCCAGCACCTTCAGACGGATGTGCCCGTCCGGGATTTCCACTTCGACGACATCATTGAGCTTCGCGCCCATGAGGCCGCGGCCCACCGGGGATTCATTGGAAATCAGACCGTTCAGCGGGTCGGATTCGTTGGAACCCACAATCCTGTAGGTGCTGATTTCATTTGTCGCGACATTTTCCACACGTACTGTCTGTCCCAGATTCACGCGGTCTGCTTCGATTTCAGACTCTTCGATGATCCGGACGCTCTTGATCATATTTTCCAGCTTGTAGATACGCTCTTCGTTTTCAGCCTGAGCGTTTTTCGCCGCGTCATAATCAGCGTTTTCGGAAAGGTCGCCCTGCGCGATTGCTTCCCCCAGCTGTGCCGCGATTTCCTTACGTTTGACGGCTTTCAGTTCTTCCAGTTCCGCGACCAGTTTGTCATAACCTTCTCTGGTAATCAGTCTGTCTTCCTGTGTCGTATTTGCCATTCTGACTTCCCCTTTCCTGTATATATTCTATAAGGATTCTGCCCGGACACCATCCTCCGCGCTGTCGCGCAGGGCCTCCAGCTCCTGGCAGATCGCTTCCGCGGTTTCCAGCGTATTGATGTGCCTGCGGATCCGCACCGCGCCCCGCAGTCCCTTTACATACCATCCGATGTGCTTGCGCATACTGCGGACAGCAACGTATTCGCCTTTTTCCTCCAGAAGCATCGCGAAATGCTTCCGGATCATATCGACCCGTTCCTGTATAGACGGGATATAATCTCTGCCTTCGGCCAGCGAACGGAAGATCCACGGGTTCCCCAGGGCACCCCGGGCGATCATCACCATATCGCAGCCGGTTTCCTCAAACATGTCCCTGGCGTCCTGGACACTGAAAATATCCCCGTTCCCGATGACCGGGATACTGACGGCTTCTTTCACGGCCCGGATCACCGACCGGTCCGCCCGGCCACTGTACATCTGTTCGCGGGTACGGCCATGTACGGCGATGGCGGACGCTCCGGCGTCCTCGATCCGCAGGGCCATTTCCACTGCATTGATATGATCGCTGTCCCAGCCGGCACGGATTTTCGCGGTCACCGGTTTTCCGGCGTGCCGGACTGCCGCCCGGACCACTTCTCCTGCCAGGACAGGGTCTTTGGAAAGCGCGGAACCATCTCCGTTTTTTACGATTTTGGGAACCGGGCAGCCCATATTGATATCCAGGATACAGTTCTCCCGGTCCGCAAGCTTTTCCGCGGCAAAGGCGATCATGTCCGGTTCCGAGCCGAAAATCTGATACACCACTGGTTTTTCGTCTTCGTGTATATCCAGAAGCCTGCCGGTCGAACGATCGCTGTAATACAGCCCCTTCGCGCTGACCATCTCCGAATAGACAGCACCGGCACCGGCCTGTCGGCAGATCCTGCGATACGGGGAATCGGTCACACCGGCCAGCGGCGCCAGAAAATACGGATTGTCAAACTGGATTCCACCGATGCTGCAGGACATCCTGCCACTTTCCGGAAGCGGAACGGCTGTATCCCGCTGTGGGTGCGTTTCCTCCGGGGATGTTCCGCTGCAGCTCCGCGCAGTCGCTTCTGATGTTTCAGGTTCCCGCGCAGCCGTCTCTTCACAGGGATCCCTGAGAAGCATTCCCAGTTCTTCGTCACGGAAGTTCCCCAGTACCGTTGATGAAACCAGGCTCATCCGCGGAGCGCCTTCATTTCGATGCTTTCACGGTTTTCACGGTTGCGGCGGCCGAAGTTGTTGCGGTTCTTTTCATAGATAATCTGCAGGCCTTCCAGTGTCAGGAGGTGGTCGACTTTATCAATGGATTTGGCGCCGTGGGAAACCATGGTCGCCAGGCCGCCTGTCGCGACCACCATCGGCTGTTTATCCGAGGTGGCATACTGTTCCGCGTAATCCTGCTTCATCTTGTTGACAATATATTCCACCACGCCCATATGGCCATAAACCAGTCCTGCCTGCATACTTTCGATCGTGTTGCGGCAGATGACGTGTCCCGGTCCGAGAAGCTCGACTCTCGGCAGCTGGGCGGTCTTTTCGAACAGGGCATCAGAGGAAATCTTGAGTCCCGGAGCGATCGTCCCGCCCAGGTACTCGCATTTCTCTGAAATACAGCAGAAGGTCGTCGCTGTACCGAAATCGATGACAATCAGCGGCCCGCCGTATTTCTCAAAGGCTGCCACCGCGTTGACGATCCGGTCCGCGCCCACCTGCTTCGGATTGTCATACTTGATCACCATGCCCGTCTTGATCCCGGGACCCACTTCGATAGCCCGGATATTAAAATATTTGATCGCCAGATGCTGCAGCGTATAGGAAATCGACGGAACAACGGTGGAAATAATGACATCATCGATATCCTTGATGTCAATTCCGTTGAATTTAAACAGTTCATTGATGATCATACCGTACTCGTCCGCGCTCTTGTTTTTGTCTGTTTCCATACGCCAGTTCTGGACAAGATGCTTTCCGTCAAAAACACCCAGAACAATATTGGTATTGCCGACATCGAATGCCATTAACATAGAATTAAACCCCTCCAGGTAAGGAACTGTCTGAAAATAACCTGTGCCATTTCCGCAGGATGTTTTTCCGGACGCAGGTTATAAAGTACAGTTCCTGAGCCTTCGCTTCACTTGAAATCGGACTGTTTATTTTAATGCGTGCTCATTAAGCGAATTTCCCTGATATTTCAATACGCAAATATTTCAATGCGCATCGGCAAAATTCGGTTAACCTGCTGCAGGAGTTCTGAATCATTTTTCAACAAAACCCTGCAGCACCGGAAATCCGATACTTTACAAAATCAAAGATTTTGGAAGTGCTGTATAAGCCCTGCCCCGTCTCCGTCTGCACTTCGTTTGCCGATCGACGGGGAGTTGATGAGCA
>CAMNJG010000143.1 GCA_946541285.1 uncultured Clostridia bacterium | reverse complement strand
TCGATGTCGTGGAAAAAACTGCCTACAACGTATATATTCCGTTTACAGTTGGTGGTGGCATCCGGACCATAGATGATTTCAATAAAGTACTGCGCGCGGGTGCTGATAAGGTATCTGTGAATTCCGCGGCAGTCCGGAATCCTGATCTGATCACGGAAGCGGCACTGAAATTCGGAAACCAGTGCGTTGTGCTTTCCATCGATGCCAGAAGAAAAGGAGATTCCTGGGAGGTCTGTGTAGATGGCGGACGGACACCTACAGGAATTGACGCAATTGAATGGGCGATCCGGGGAGAAAAGCTCGGAGCTGGGGAGCTTGTGCTGAACAGTATCGATGAGGACGGTGTCAAAACCGGGTTTGATCTCGATTTTAACCGTACGGTTTCCGAGGCGGTTGATCTTCCGGTCATCGCTTCCGGCGGCGCCGGGACGATGGAGCATTTCCTCGACGTATTTCAGAAAGGTAAAGCAGATGCCGGTCTGGCAGCCAGCGTATTCCATTTCGGAGAAATTGATATTAAAGAACTGAAGCGCTATCTGGCGGATCATGGCGTTCCGATGAGGATATAAATGAACAGTATTAATGAAGAAATTATATCACAGATTCGTTTTGATGACCGGGGACTGGTTCCGGCGATCATTCAGGATGAAAAATCGCGTCAGGTACTGATGCTGGGGTATATGAACGAAGAATCCCTCCGTCTGACTCTGGAAACCGGACGTACCTGGTTTTTCAGCCGGAGCCGTCAGAAGCTCTGGAACAAGGGAGAAAGCTCCGGTCATTTTCAGAATGTCCGGAAAATCAGCTATGACTGTGACTGTGATACCATCCTTGTGGTGGCAGAGCAGATCGGAGCCGCGTGCCACACGGGAAATTTTTCCTGTTTTTACCGTGATTTTGAACCGGAAGGATCACTGGGAGCATCGAAATGAACGGGACAGTGATGATTATAGACGGCAACAGTCTGATGAACAGAGCCTATTACGCGATCCGCACCCCCATGATGACCGAAACCGGTCTGTACACACATGGGGTTTTCGCGTTTATCAATATGCTCAATAAACTCATCAAAGACTATCATCCGGATTATCTCGCGGTGGCATTTGACCGCAAAGCCCCGACGTTCCGTCACAGGCAATATCCGGATTATAAAGCGGGTCGGAAAAAAACACCCCCGGAACTGCTGATGCAGTTCCCGCTGCTGAAAGAAGTACTGGAAGCCAGAAAAATCCCTGCGCTCGAAATTGATGGTTACGAAGCAGACGATATTCTGGGGACTGTTTCGCAGGCAGCGGATGAAAAGGGGATGCAGACCTACGTTGTGACAGGAGACCGGGACGCGTTCCAGCTCGCGTCAGAACATACGGCAGTGATTTATACCAGAAGGGGCGTTTCTGTCTTTGACCTTTATGATCAGCAGACGTTTGAGGATGAGTATGGATTTACTCCGGATCAGTTCATCGATTACAAAGCCCTGATGGGAGACAGTTCCGACAATCTTCCGGGGATTCCCGGAATCGGTGATAAGACGGCCCGCAAACTGATCAGGGAATATGGTTCGCTGGAAAATGTCATCTCTTCTGTTGACTCCATGAAAAAAAGCAAAATGCGCGATAACATCGAAGCCTTTGCGATGCAGGCGATGATGAGCAAGCGCCTGGCGACCATCTTCCGGCAGGTACCTGTGGAGTATTCTTTTGAAGCAATGGAAGTTTCTGAACCCGATTATTCCAGGCTTGCGGAGATCTACCGGAAACTGGAATTCCGCTCCTTCCTCCGGAAACTCTCGGAGAGCGGACATCTTTCAGGTGAAGAGTCTTCCATGGAAACAGAAAAGGCGCTTCCTTCCTCATCAGAAGAGTCCTGGATTCTTTCCGCTGTCAGGGCGGACGCGGAGATTATCCATGTCACCGATGAATCAGCACTGACCGGAGCACTGGAATTTCTGGAAACGCAGACATCGTTCTGGCTGAAAGTATTCCATGATAACGCGCATACTGCAAAGCCTCAGATTACATCTGTCTGTATGGCAACGGAAAATCGTGTATATGCAGTTCACTGGGACCACTGGTGCGTACCGCTTCTGAAAAAATTCTTCCATAAGGACAGTGTTCCGATCTGCGGTCATGATCTCAAGCCGGACCTGTTTGCCCTGCTGTCCGGTCAGGCTGGCTCAGCAAATGGGAATCCATATATTTTCAATACGTATTTCGACACGGCTCTGGCACAGTACCTGATCGAGCCGTCTATGAAATCTTATGCGCTGTCTGAACTGATGCCACTGTATTTCGAAGAAAGTTTTCCTGACGAAAAAACCATCCGTCAGGATCTGGCTTCGATCGATCTGTTTGGTGAGGTTTATCAGAAAGAAGCAGAATATGGCAGGAAAATTCTGTCTGCCGCTTCCAGACTTGCGCCAATGCTGGCAGAGAAGCTGACCGGCGAAGAGATGGATTATGTGTTCCGTGAGATTGAAATGCCACTGGCTGAAGTCCTCGCGGATATGGAGGCGACCGGAATCCGGACGGACGGAAAGGTCCTGCATACCATCGGTGAGTCACTGTCCGGCAGGATCAGTGAGCTGACAGATCTGATCCATGCCATGGCAGGAGAAGATTTCAATATCAATTCACCGAAACAGCTGGGCCAGATTCTCTTCGAAAAACTGGAACTCAAAAATGGGAAAAAGACCAAAACCGGTTATTCCACCAGCGCGGAAGTCCTGGAAAAAATACAGGATCAGCATCCGATCATTCCTCTTGTACTGGAGTACCGGATGCTGACCAAACTGACCGGTACCTATGTCGATGGCATGCTGCCGCTGATCGATGAAAACAGTCGTATCCACGCGCATTTCCAGCAGACTGTGGCAGCAACCGGGCGACTGAGCTGCACAGAACCAAATCTGCAGAATATTCCGATCCGGACAGAACTGGGGCGTCAGTTCCGTAAAGCGTTTGTCGCGGGCGGAGATGACAGGACCCTGGTTGGTGCGGATTATTCCCAGGTGGAATTGCGGATTATGGCGCACCTTTCGGATGACGAAGCAATGATCAGTTCCTTTGAACAAAACAAGGATATCCATACGATTACCGCTTCACGGGTATTTGGTGTGCCGGAAGAAGAAGTCACCCCGCTCCAGAGAAGCAGAGCCAAGGCTGTCAATTTCGGTGTCATCTACGGGATCAGTTCTTTTGGTCTGTCCAGAGATATCGATATCAGCGTCAAGGAAGCGCAGAAATATATCGATGCTTATTTTGACAAGCATCCTGGTGTACGCCGATATATGGATGAATGTGTCGCGTTCTGCAGTGCCCACGGCTATGTAAAAACCATCGCGGGACGACGCCGGAATATCCGGGAAATCCATGCCCGGAACTATGTCACAAAACAACTGGGGGAACGTCTGGCCATGAACAGTCCGGTCCAGGGAAGCGCGGCAGATATCATCAAACTGGCCATGATCCGTACCTATCACGCACTTAATGAACAGTACCCTGACTGTAAGCTGGTTCTTCAGGTACATGATGAACTGCTGATCGATGCTCCCGGATCAGAAGAAACAAAAATCAAAGCTCTGCTTGAGGAATGTATGTCCCATGCGGTATCATTAAAAGTGCCACTGGTGTCAGACGTAAATTCAGGAGAAAACTGGTACGAACTGAAGTGACGGGTGATAAAAATGAGAATCATAGGACTGACAGGAGGCATCGGATGCGGGAAATCAACGGTATCTGAATATCTCCGGAAAAAAGGATTTGTAACCATTGATTTTGACGCGACCATGAAAACGCTGCAGCAGCCTGGCAAACCAGCCCTGAGGGAAATTGTCGATGCCTTCGGACCCGACGCGCTGCTGCCGGACGGAACGATGAACCGCAAATATGTGGGAAAAATCGTCTTTACCGACCCGAAGGCAAAAGCGATCCTCGACCGGATCATGCAGGGGCATCTGGATGTAGCGGTCACGTCCATTACTGACGCGTTTGAAGAAGCCGGACGGAATGTCACAAGAATCACCAATCCCGATGACTATATGCAGAAAAAAGTGATCTTTTACGATCATCCTCTGTTATTTGAAGTCCCTTACCGGATCGAACCGGCCGATGAAGCATGGGTCATTGATATGGATGAGGAAATCCGGATCGAACGGGTAGGGCGCAGGGACGGAAAAACGAGACAGGAAGTACTCAACTGCATGCATTCACAGATGCCACGGGATGAAAAGCTCGCCCGCGCGGACTATGTCATTGACAACTCCGGAACAGTCGCCGATCTGCTGCGTAATGTGGATCAGGCTCTGGAAAGTCTTTCTCACAGAGTATGAAGGGAGAAAAAACACATGAATGAAAATGAAGAAATGATCTTTATCCATGGAAAACCGGTTCAGGTAGGTTCATTCGATACCTATCATTATTGTATGCCGGACCTCAGATATTTTGAAATGGCTGATGTGCTGGTCATCGAACTTTCTTTTGCCTGTATTGT
>CAMNJG010000142.1 GCA_946541285.1 uncultured Clostridia bacterium | reverse complement strand
CTGTCACCTGTCCGGTTTCTGCATGATCCAGACCCTGTTGCTTTTCCAATACCCTTTCAAACATTCTCTCCGCCGGGTCAATCAGCGGAATCCGGCAGCATTTCTGCAGTTCTTCCCTGAGATATGGAAAATGAGTGCATCCCAGCACCAGTATTTCACAGCCGCTGGCTTCCATATACCGGACCAGGTGATTCAGCCCCAGGGATTCCACGATTTCAGATGCAGGCAGATGATCTTCAATCCCATGGACAACAGCCATATTGCCGGTGCCGATCATATACAGTTTATCATTGGATTCCATCAGACTCTTTTCGATTCCATAAGCGGAGAGATTGTTTGCGGCCATGACCCCAACCCGCGTATATTGCCTTCCCAGTTCCCGGTAGACTTGCAGTGGAGTATAGATTCGGACATTCTTCCGCAGGGCATACGCGTCGAAATCAAACGCGCCGGAAAGCGAATTGCAGTAGATGAAAAAGTCTTTTACTCCTTCCTGAATCGCAGCATCAAACAGCTGGTCGATCCGGTGAAGTTTTTCTTCTTCTTCTGCGTACTGGAAGAGAATCTGCTCATCACAGCTTTCGGAAACCGGATAATACAATGGTTCGACAACAGGTTCAGGCAATCCGCGATTCCTGTCATTTAAAAAATTGACTCCCATCCTTGTATCTACCGGCGTACCGGCAATCACCGCAACCTTTATCATTTCCTGCCTCCGGAGCTATGTATCAAGTTCCTTATTTTTTCACTTGCACATAGTATTAATCAGAAGAATTGCCTTGTCAAACAGTTTTTCGTTATTGGTGCGTATCAACCTGAATTATTCACGCAACTTCGGTAAAAATGTGTGAAGTGTCATAATTTCAATGGCGGTAAGGATCATTTGCCTTCATCCGTTCTCATGCTGCGATGAATCATCCAGGGAGAAGGCTGTCTGTAACAGTATCAGAGAAGTGGCCGTGTTGACAGGGCAAATCATGTCCGCTAAAATAAAGTGCACTTTATTTTAGCCTTGTTACAGGCTTCCAGTGAACTGAAACGTTTTGTCAGGAAACCCAATTATACTTCTGTGACAGATGAAAAGAACTGTTTCATTCTTTCAAGCATCATTTGAAATTATACTGGTTATCATTAAAAATTGCCGCAGGGCATTTTTATAGCCATGCGCAGCATGGCGTTGATAACCGTATATACTCGGGTTTTGCGCAGCAAAACCAAATATGCCACAGCATATTTCTAACGATAATAGAGGAAATGAATATTGTTAGCGAATATAGAAACCGGGGTGAATGGAAATGTCCGTAAATCATGATTTTTCCCTGCCGGAAGTTTTCTTTGAGAAAAACCCGATGAATGGCAGGACCAATACAGGCCATATGTCCTATTTTCAGATGTGGACGCTGTATCAGCCGGAGCTGGAAAACAGGGTCGACGAAAAAATGCTGCCGTCTTTCAGTGAAGAGCGGAGAACCGCCCTGCTGGAAGAACGAGCTGCGATTGAGGCTCTCAGCAATCCGGAGGAGATCGTCCGCTACATGCGGAAACACATCGATATGTCCAACCGCAATCTGCTCTGCCGGAAAGCGATTGAAGCAGGCGGCGAAGTATCCTCGCTGCTGGTGGACATGCTGGCGAAAAACGGTCTGGACGTGTTTATCGAATGTGCGATGCTGAGTCTCTCCAGGGCGGATGAGGTGTACATAGACCGTGTGGCAGAGGAGTTTCCTGCCTTCCGGAACAGCTATGCCCGGGCAGCGGCGACGATCCTTCTGGCCTATCGGGAGTATACCGGTTCGCTGAAGGATGTGTATGATCTGTATATTGACCTGCGGGAAAGCGCGGATGAGGAAGAGCAGCACCTGTCGGAAACCGTGCTGTTCGCGATTTACCTGCTGTCCGGCCGTCTGAAAAACCTTCAGGACGATCTCGCGGCAATGACCGGCAGCGCGGACAATCGTATATGAGTATCAGGACAGGACTTACAGACAGGAACCCCCGCAGTGAATGCGGGGGTTTTCATATAAAGAAAATGTTGCAGGATGCAGCGTTTTTTCTGTATTCAGCCGGTCGGGGAATTGTGGTTCTGTCGGATGTCGCAGTTGTGTAACAAACGCGATTAGTGTAAAATCTAAGTAAATACAACCGTATCCACAGCGATACAGCAGTTTGACTTTTTTGAGAAGGAGGTATACCGCATGGCAGATTACAGAGTACCGATTTTTTATGATCCGTCACACTATAAAGACAGATATGCCGAGGGCAAAGATGGCGGAACCTGGATGATCAATACTCTTGGCAGTGTATTGACTGAGAATGGTTTTCAGTCGGAAAATCCGGGACATTTCCAGGATATCACCGACAGTCAGAAGGACGGTTCAGATGTCATTTTTGCCGGTCAGATTACCGGGGCAGATGGTTCGGCTGCCCATACGGTATCGATCAGGGGAACGGAACCAAGAGAACTGATCGTCTCTCTTGACGGACAGACTGTCGGGAACGCGACAGATGATGCGATTTTTGAGAGCTTTCTTAAATTACTGGAAAAAGCGTATTTTACCAGACCGCAGAATCCTTTTGTAAAAGAGGAGTCTGTGACAAAATCAGAGCCTGCAGCAGAAGTAAAAACAAACGAAGAAGCGAAAACAGGAGGATGTTATATCGCTACGGCTGTCTACGGTTCCTATGACTGTCCGGAAGTATGGACTCTGAGGAGATATCGTGACAGGAAACTGATGCAGTCGATGTCCGGCAGGATGTTTGTAAAATTGTATTATGCAACGAGTCCTGCTGTCGTGAAGCTGTTTGGCGAAACCGGATGGTTCAATCGCTTCTGGAGAGCCAAACTGAACCGGATGGTGGACAGACTCCATGCCGATGGGTATGAAGATACTCCGTATACTGACAGATAATCGCTGATCCATAAAAACCTGCAGAAGTCCACTCTGCAGGTTTTTCTTCAGAATCGGAAAAGCGATGGAAAAGAGGAAAGAATTCCGTCAGGCAGTTTTCAATATGAGGCAGGATATGAAAAAGAAACAGGTATTGATCGTCGGTGGCGGGGCGGCCGGAATGATGGCAGCCTGTGGCGCGTCGGAAGCAGGACATGAGGTGACGCTTCTGGAAAGGAACGGACGTCTGGGAAAAAAGCTGGCACTGACCGGGAACGGCCGCTGCAATGTCACCAATGCCAGTGATCCGGAAACACTTCTGGATCATATCGTCAGCAACCGGAATTTTCTGTACAGTGCTTTTTATGGATTTTCCAATGAGGACATGGTTCGTTTTCTCCGGGAGGAAGGCCTTGAAACAAAAGAAGAAGACCATTACCGGGTGTTTCCTGTGACAGACCGGGCAGCAGATGTCATTCGCGCGCTGGAGCATCGTATGACAGCCGGCGGGGTCCGGGTGCTCCTGAACAGGAAAGTGGAGGGACTTCTGATCGAGCCGGTTAACGGAGCGGATTCTCAGCCTGGCTCTGTGTGCAGAGGTGTGATACTGTCAGATGGTGAAAAAATCACAGCGGATGTGACGATCCTGGCAACGGGGGGACTCAGCTATCCGGTTACCGGTTCTGACGGCAGCGGGATGCGTATGGCAGAAGCCGGCGGGCATGCCGTCCGTCCTCCGCGCCCGGCGCTGACGCCTTTCGTGATCAGGGAGTCCTGGGGAAAAGAACTCCAGGGCCGGGTATTCCAGGACATCCGGATGACTGTTTCTGATCCGCAAGGACATCGTCTTTTTGACGGCAGGGGAGATGTTCTGTTTACGCATTTCGGGATCAGCGGTCCTATGGTCCTGACAGCCAGCAGCTACTGTACAGATTTCTTCAGCAGCCAGACCTCAGCGGAGGCAGGTATTTCGTCGGAGCCGTTTTCATCTGTAAAGGAAGAACACGCAATCCGGTCGGATAAAAAATCTATGGGGCGCAGGCAGAAAGGGAAGAAACCAGAAAATGACACCGGATCGGATCATCCGATGAAAAGTGGCTCCGTTCGCCGGGAACTGACAGTCAAACTGGATTTTTTCCCTGATCTGAATACCGGACAGCTGGATCAGCAGCTTCTGGACAATGTGCAGGGAAAGGGCAGAAAACAGCTCCGCACCGTTCTGGAATCGGTGATACCGAAGGCGCTGGTGCCTGTGCTGCTGGAACAGACCGGTGTGGATCCGGGGATGAAAGCAGCGGAACTGCCACGGCAGACACGACAGGAGCTGATCCGGCACATGAAGGAACTGACTCTTCATGTAACCGGTGTGAAAGGGTTCCGGGAAGCGATGATCACGCAGGGAGGGATCCGGGTCAGCGAAGTGGATCCTGTGACGATGGAATCCCTGCGTGTGAATGGACTTCGATTCGCGGGAGAAATCCTGGATCTGGACGCGCTCACGGGAGGCTTCAATCTGCAGATCGCCTGGTCGACTGGGTGGGCCGCCGGTTCTACGATATGAATATTGCTTCAGTTTTCAAAATGCGCAATTATTTTCTGATGTAGGGATTCAACGAGTGACAGGATTTCCCCGCTGTATCAGTCT
>CAMNJG010000141.1 GCA_946541285.1 uncultured Clostridia bacterium | reverse complement strand
TTCACGTCGGTCAGGGTATGTAGATAGCATTCCCGGGCGTGGGGGTTCAAATCCAATCGCCTCCTGCAAAGATTGTAACACGCTATTCCGCAAAATCAAGAATAATTCAAAAATGCGAAATAGGAATCAGAATTTTTTACTGTTTCTACCAAATGTCATCAGCTCAGAAATACTGCTGCTTTTCTGCACCTCTCAGCAGAAAAGCAACATCTGACTCTGTGATATAATCAGACAGTAAGCTTTTTTAAGAAAAACCTAAGAATTCCCACAGAAGAATTCTAAGAATCTTCCATTACCCTGATAGTGAAATGAATGACAGGAGAACAGGAATGAACATACTTGTCTGTGACGACGATCGTGAGATCGCCAGAGCGATCAATATTTATCTGGAGAATGAAGGCTATACGGTCCTGACCGCGTATGATGGGCGCCAGGCTCTTCAGATCCTGGACACGGAGGAAATCCATCTGGTGATCATGGATATTATGATGCCTGGTATGGATGGCATCCGGGCCACACAGAAAATCCGTGAAAAGCGGAATATCCCAATTATCATGCTGTCCGCGAAATCAGAGGATTACGATAAAATCAACGGCCTGAACGTCGGCGCTGATGATTATATGACCAAACCCTTCAATCCGATGGAACTGATTGCCCGTGTCCGTTCCCATCTCCGCCGGTATGTTGATCTGGGAAGTCTGAAGAAGGAGGAAACGGAAACCGTCATCCGGATTGGAGGACTGGCTGTTGACGACAGGCAGAAAGCCGTATTCGTTGACGGTCAGCCGGTTTCGATGACTCCGAAGGAATACGGAATCCTGAAATTACTGGCGGATCATCCTGGTCAGGTCTTTTCAATGGAACAGATCTATGAACAGGTCTGGAATGAACCGGCATATAATCCGGAAAATACAGTTGCCGTCCATATCCGGCATATCCGGGAAAAGATTGAAATCAATCCGAAAAAACCGGATTATCTGAAAGTTGTATGGGGGATCGGGTATAAGCTGGAGAAGCCAGCCAGGCAGGAGTAAAAACAGCCGCTGTCGAACCATCATGTTATGTGGCGAAAAAAGTCCTGCTACGGTATAAAGACGCCGTCTTACTGATTGCACCTGTACAGGGAAATTGATGAGGTGATGAATGATGAAACGTGAGAGTCCTGAGAGCAGGAAAAAAATCTGGCTGACAGGAAGTATCCTGTGTTTTACAGGTGTTTTCCTGCTTCTGTTTACAGGTATCGCTGTTGTCGCTTTTATGGAGCTGCAGAATTTTCCAGCCAGTCTGATCAATCGGAACGCAACGGAAGACGTTCTGAATATACTGTGGATTGTTCTGTTTGTCAGTATGATACTGGCATCAGCAGGTCTGATCCTTTCGATTGTCAGGTGTGGAAAAAAACTGCCTGACGGCAGCATCGATCAGTCGCGGTGGTATGACCGGATCTTTCCGGATGTTCTGATCTTTGCAGCCATCATGATGTCCTGTCTGTCAGTGCCATCCGGCATCCTGTTCTTTGACTGGCTGGGCCGTTCCGCGCTGCTGAATCATCTGCTGGAATCTTATCTGCTGCTGGATCCTTCTCAGATTCAGACTGTCTATCAGGAACTGCAGCATCGGTTTATTTCGTACTCGTTCGAACCACTGTGGGTAGAACTGGTGGCTGCCATGATGATGTGGGGGATTACGGTGATCTTTGACCTGTACGTGATCCAGTCTGTGACGAAACGGCTGAAAAACCGGAATTTCTGGCGCGATACGCTGATTTTTCAGGCCTGTTGTTTTTTCTATGTCCGTGTAATACGAAGAGTTTACCGCAATATACAGAAGAGCCGGAATCTGTACGTAAAGACCGGATTGATTTTCATGGGGATGATCATCCTGTCTCTTCTGTGTGCGGTCTTTACAGGCTCGTTCGGATTTGGATATTTCGCGCTGATCCTGCTGTCAGGATTTGTCCTGTTCCGGATCCTGGAAAAATATCAGATTATCCGGAACGGTGTCCGGGAGCTGCGCGATGGCAATGTAAACCATCAGATTCCGCTGACCGGAGACGGTGAACTGGAACAGATGGCAGCAGATCTGAATGCGATCGCGGAAGCGCAGAAACTGGCCGTCGCCAGGGAACTGAAAAACGAACGGCTGAAAACCGATCTGATTTCCAATGTGTCCCATGACCTGAAAACACCACTGACTTCCATTGTTTCCTATCTGGACCTTCTGGAAAAAGAAGGACTGCACAGTGCCTCCGCTCCGGAATACCTGGAGATTCTGAAGGAAAAATCCGCCCGGCTCCAGAAGCTGACCGAAGATCTGTTTGAAGCGGCCAAAGCATCGAGCGGCGCGCTTCCGGTAAATCCGGAACCGGTAAATCTGCTGTCCCTGGTCAATCAGGCCCTGGTTGAGGTGGAAGACCGTCTCAGCGGCGCGGATCTGGAAATACTGGTAAAAGAAAAGTGCGAAAAATCGGAGGTGGTGGCAGACGGGCGGCTGCTCTGGCGGGTCCTGGAAAATCTGCTGGTGAACGTTGGCAAATATGCCCTGGCCGGCAGCCGGGTCTATATCGATCTCCTGGAAAACAGGGACATGATCCGTCTGGAAATGAAAAACATATCCAGAGAACCTCTGAATATCGAGCCGGAAAAACTGCTGGAACGTTTTCAGAGAGGCGATACCTCCCGTCATACCGAAGGCAGTGGTCTGGGGCTGTCGATCGCCCGTGATCTGACGGGCCTGATGAACGGACGCTTCTGGATCCAGATTGACGGCGACCTGTTTAAAGCGGTTCTCGAACTGCCGGCCTGTCATGATTTTTCCTCCATCGGCTGAGGAAATACGGATCAACGTGATCATAATCCATCCGGTTTTCCTGGATCATATTCTGCTGAAACCATATCGCGTAAAAGATAAAGCGCAGATGCAACGTACCAATTCAGTTTGCATCTGCGCTTCTTTTCAATTTATTTAAAAAAATGATTGAACTGCAGGATTGTTCCTATTCTGCCTGATTGTATTTCCCGGCGAACAGGATGCTGCCATTGCTGTCATCCCGGATCACGAAATAAAATGGACGGTCAGCAGTAAACTCAATGATCCTACGTGCTTCTGGAGGACGGCCCGCGCCTGCCCCCGCAATGGTAACAGCGGCAGCTTCCGTACCCTGTTCATCGATGGCGATCCAGGCCTTCTGCATGACAGAATCCAGATAAAGCCGCAGGAGGGAAGGATCCATCATCCGGCTCAGATCGGCCTGGACAGGATCAAAAGCTTCTTTTACTCCCAGTATTTTCAGTTTATCGTTGAAGGTTATTCCGTACTCCATTTTAAATTTCGGAATCGCCAGCTTCACTTCTTTTGATTCAAAATCCGCGTGGTCCAGGACATACTGGAGATCAGGCTGACCGTCACTCATCAGGATGTACATGCTGAAATCCGCGTCAGAGAAATACTGAAGGCCGGTACCTGATGAATCATCCGCGGCGTATTTTTTATATGGAAGGCGTACAGCCCGGATGCCGTCTGCCTCGAAATAATCCATATGGCCGGTCTGGTGCATGAAAGGCATTTCGCTTTCCGTGCCATCGAGACTGTGGAAGGCCTGAGGTTTTGTCAGGCCGGAATGAAACGGATTGCTCCAGGCAGCTTTAAAGTATACCGCGTTCATCAGTGCGGTCGGCAGATGACGCTGGCTTTCATTGGCGATCTGAGGGATTTTTCCATGGGTCTTTTCATCGGCCCAGCGGTTCATTTCCTCAACGGAATTCGCGTCCCGCACTTCACGGGTTTCCGCCCGGTAGCAGGTTTTCAGAAGATCGGTAAAATCCGGAAGAAACTGTCCCTTTCCATTGAAACGGTCCTGGTTGATCCAGAGGGAGTCTGCCGTTTCCAGACTCATGATTTTCTGATAGGAATCATACCGTTCCAGAAGGGCTCTGACCTCCTGATTGTAGTGGTCCAGATCGTCGATCTTCAGGGCCCGCAGGAGTTCTTCCCGGGTGCTGCCGTCGGTCCCGTTGGCCAGCATGGCCAGGCAGAGTTTCAGGGAATACGGGGAAATGGCCCAGTTCTGCTCAGCAGGCATCTGTTCCATAATACTGTCAGCGAAGCTGCGGACAGTGCTTTCTGCCTTCAGCGGGAATTCCTGTTCACTTTTATGATTGTCCAGCTGGTCTGTCAGGAAATCTGCGCTGCGCTGCAGAAGCTGCGCCAGTTCCGCCCGGGTCATGGTTTTTTCCGGAAGGAGAAGCTGTTCCGTCCCGCTGCCTTTCATCAGACCGGTGCCGACAAGCCAGGCGGTGGCATCCACTGCCCATGAAGAAACCTGATTCCAGTCCGGATGTGCTTCCGGGTCAATATAGACTTCGATGGCAATGCCCTGCTGTGCCAGAATCTGCTGGAGATCACGGGAGAGGATCGCGGCCATCTGCTCCCGCGTCACCGCTTCCTCCGGCCGGAAGGTGCCGTCCCCAAATCCGTTAATGACCTTCTTTTCATATGCCCATCCAACCGCTGATGCATAATATTCGTGATAATC
>CAMNJG010000140.1 GCA_946541285.1 uncultured Clostridia bacterium | reverse complement strand
CAAAAAGTCAGGGGACTTTTTGTGAGTTTGCGGAATGGTCTGCTGTCTCCCGCGACGTGGTCTGATGTCCTTTCAAAATGGTGAGCGGAGCAACGCGGGACTCCATTCCGGGCAGTATTTTTATTTCAATGGCCTATCGCTGAACAGAAACCATCGGATGTTACAATTCGGGAACTACCGTTGTTTACGGATTACTGGACACTGAACAGCAGATCCCCATAGCTCGGGAACGGCCAGTAATCCTTACCGGTCATGGTTTCCAGCTCATCCACGATCACCCGCAGCTCATTCATTTTCGGAATGACACTGTCGTGGAAGAATCCCGCGGACTCGGCATTCTCATATTCACCGGACTGGATTTCCGCCTGCTCCAGCAGCTCCACCTTATCCAGCATGACATCCGCGAGATCCGCGATTCTGGAGAGAATTTTCTTCTCCGCGTCATAGCTGACACCAAGCTCTTTCTTGGAAAGTGCCGCGCTGGCCAGATCCTCACTGTACGCACTGACTGCCGGGATGATAAATTTGCGCACCATGTCAATCATGGTCAGCGCTTCGATATTGACAATCTTGGAGTAATTGTCGCACATGACCTCATAACGGGCATGCAGCTCTGTCTCTGTAAAAATGCTGTGCTTCTCAAAGAGACGGATATTTTTTTTGCTGATGTACGCCGGCGCGGCTTCCGCAGTACTGGTGAGATTCATAAGACCTCTTTTTTCCGCGAGCGCCACCCACTCATCCGTATAGTTGTCTCCGTTATAAATAATCCTCTGATGTTTCGTCAGGACCTCTTTTGTCAGCTTCCGGAGGTCGCCTGCCAGATCCGTCGTCCCCTCCAGACGGTCCGCAAACTCCTGGAAAGATTCCGCGACGATCGTATTGAGAACACAGCAGACATCACCGATGGACTGCTCGGAACCCGGCATTCTGAATTCAAATTTGTTCCCGGTAAAAGCGAACGGAGAAGTCCGGTTCCGGTCCGTAGTATCCTTTTTGAACGCCGGCAGAGCGATCGCGCCCAGTTCAAAGAGGCCTTCATTGCTCGTGTGGATTTCCTCACCGGAAATGATTCTGTCTACGATGAAACCGATCTCATCTCCCAGGAAAATGGACATGATCGCCGGAGGCGCTTCGTTACCGCCAAGACGGTGATCGTTCCCCGCGGACGCGACAGAGCAGCGCAGGAGGTCCTGATAATCGTCCACACCTTTAATTACCGCGATCAGCGTCAGCATGAACAGACTGTTTTTCTTCGGATTATCTCCGGGATCCAGCATATTGATGCCGGTATCGGTAGAAATCGACCAGTTGACATGCTTACCGGAACCATTGACACCGGCAAACGGCTTCTCATGCAGCAGGCAGACCATACCATGACGGCGCGCCACTTTCCGCAGCAGCTCCATGCTGAGCTGGTTCTGGTCCAGGGCTACATTGATCTGGGAGTAAACCGGCGCCATCTCGTGCTGAGCCGGCGCTACTTCGTTATGCTCCGTCTTGGACGGAATCCCCAGTTTCCACAGCTCATTGTCCAGATCCTCCATGAAAGCCTTGACTCTCGGCTTGATCGCGCCAAAATAATGATCGTCCAGTTCCTGTCTCTTCGGAGGCTTGGAACCGATAATCGTCCTGCCGGTATAGATCAGATCCGGACGTTTTTTATACACTTCTTCATCGACGAGGAAATACTCCTGCTCCGCGCCGACAGACGCGTTGATCTTTTTCACATCGTCCATCTCAAAGATTTTCATCAGCCGCAGAGTCTGTTTATTCAGCGCGTCCTGGGAGCGGAGGAGCGGTGTTTTTTCATCCAGGGCTTCCCCGCCGAAGGCCGCGAAAGCCGTCGGGATACACAGCGTCTTTTCTTTGATAAACGCGTAGGAAGTCGGATCCCAGTTCGTATAACCCCTGGCTTCAAACGTCGCCCTGAGACCGCCGGTCGGGAAACTGGAGCCGTCCGGTTCCCCTTTGATCAGTTCCTTCCCGGAGAACTCCAGGAGTACCGTACCATCCCCCACAGGAGAAATAAACGCGTCATGCTTTTCCGCGTTGACACCGGTCAGTGGCAGGAACCAGTGCGCGAAATGAGTGGCACCGTTTTCGATCGCCCAGTTCTTCATTTCCGCTGCCACGACATTCGCGATGTCCATTGTCAGTTCCTTGTTGGTATCAATGGATTCCTTCAGGGCACGGTACGTCTGCTTCGGCAGTCTTTCCCGCATCACTGCGTCATTGAACACCATACTTCCATATAATTCGTTAATCTTTGACTTCGACATCGTTACTTTCTCCTTTCCATGACCGGAACCTGCCTGGGCCGCCAGTCGCAGGAACTGCGCGTCAGTAACCTTTTAAATCTGTACACACAGTTCCTCAGCACCAAAAGAGCCTATGCAAAAAAAGACGCCGTGGAACAACTGTCCACAGCGCCTTTGCTGAATCATTGCTGTTACTATACCCTGATTTTTCCGGCCTGTCAACATGAAAACCCGAAAAAAACGAACGTTACCCTTCTACTGTCTCAGCCGCTCCTGGCACAGCGGATACAGAAACGCGAACTCCTCATGGAGATCCACCGGCAGATCCGTAAACAGCCGGAAAGACAGAATCCCCTGATAAATCAGCATCGGCAGACCATTCATCGTCCCGAGTCCCCGCTCTTCCGCAGAGCGCAGAAGCGCCGTCTGCCATGGATTATAAATCAGGTCCACAACAAACGCCCCGGTATCGTCAAGAAACGAAAAATCCTGAAAATCCTCCCGGACACCGGACATCCCCAGAGGCGTGCAGTTGATGATCAGGTCGGAACGGGATGCTGTCACTGAAAGATTTTCCCGCGTCATTTCCAGGGCACAGGCAGCAGGAATCCCCTCGATTGCCTTTTCGGCAGCAGAGAGTGTACGGTTCAGCACAGACAGCGACGAAACACCCCGGCCGGCAAAGCCACGGATCAGCGCGCCGGCGACACCACCGGCACCGATGATCATGACCCGCGCGCCTTCAGTACGGATCTCCTGTCTGTCCAGCGCAGCCATCAGTCCATCCACATCCGTATTGGACCCTGTCAGTTTTCCGTCACGAATCCGGACGGTATTGACAGCCTGATAGAGCGAGGCTTTTTCATCCAGTTCGTCCACGATGTCCAGGAGACGGATCTTATGGGGCATGGTGGCATTGAAGCCACAGAAGCCCAGATGACGCGCCGCTTCCGCGAAATGCTCCGTCTCATCCGGTGCCACACGCACAGGAATATACAGGGCATCCAGTCCATGCTTTTCAATCAGCGAACCGTGCATAAACGGCGACAGGGAATGATCGATCGGATCCCCCATGACAGCCATTTTCATTGTACTGGTTGTATAAATCACTGTTTTTCTCCGGTACGGACTTCTCTGTACTCCAGGGCTGCTTTCAGAAGCTCCCTGAAAAGCGGATGCGCGCGGTTCGGCCGGCTCTTGAATTCAGGATGGAACTGGACCCCGATAAAGAACCTCTTCTCCGGCATTTCTATAGCCTCGACCAGTCTGCCGTCAGGTGAAAGACCGGAAAAGACAAAACCGGCTTCTTCAAATCTCGCGCGATACGTATTGTTGAATTCATAACGATGTCTGTGGCGTTCCTGAACTTCGTGGACATCGTTTCCGTAGATTTCGGCAAGGCGTGTGCCAGGAATCACATGGCACGGGTAAGCGCCAAGCCGCATCGTGCCACCCATCTGGATATCCCCACGCTGATCCGGCATCCAGTGAATCACAGGAGAGCCGCCTTCCGGAGCGAATTCACTGGAGTTCGCGTCCTCGATCCCGATCACGTTCCTGGCCGCGTCGATCACCGCCAGCTGCATTCCCAGGCAGATCCCCAGCATCGGGATATCGTGCTCCCGCGCGTACGCGATTGCCGTGATTTTTCCCTCAACGCCTCTGTCGCCAAAACCGCCCGGCACCAGGATCCCGTCCAGGCCGGAGAGAAGCTTTTCCGCTGTATCCGGAACGACAGCTTCGGAATTGATCCATTCGATCTCGACGTTCGCGTTATTTTCCCATCCTCCGTGACGGAGCGCCTCTGCCACTGACAGATACGCGTCATGCAGCTTGACATATTTTCCGACCAGTCCGATTTTCACTTTTTTCTTACTGGCTTTGATGCGTTCGGTCATGGCATTCCAGTCAGACATATCCCCTTCTGTCTGCTTCAGTCCCAGTTCACGGCAGACAATCGCGGAAAAATTGCTTTCCTCCAGCATCTGCGGCGCCTCATAGAGAACAGGTACCGTCGTATTATTGATGACACAGTCTTCCGGAACATTACAGAATAAGGAGATTTTCCGGCGGATCGAATCGGAAATCCTCCTGTCACAGCGCGTGACAATGATATCCGGTGTCACGCCAAGAGAACGCAGTTCTTTGACAGAATGCTGGGTCGGCTTGGATTTGTACTCTCCGGAGCCTTCCAGGTACGGAACCAGCGTAACATGGATAAACAGTGTATTGTTCCTGCCCACTTCCAGGGAAAGCTGACGGATCGCTTCCAGGAACGGCTGGCTTTC
>CAMNJG010000139.1 GCA_946541285.1 uncultured Clostridia bacterium | reverse complement strand
CAGGACTCCATTCCGACCAGTATTTTTGTTTCACTGGCCGATCGCTGACCTGTAATCTTCAGAAAATCCGGTAACATATATTTCAAACACAGCCATTGCAAAATAAGGAAAACACTCATATAATAACAATGTCCATCTGTTCCGCTGAGGAACAGGTATCGTGGACAGGAGAGTTGCGAATTCCTGCGTCCAGCGCGGTTTTTAGAGCCTTTGCCCCGCTGGCAGATGCAGAGTTTTGTGAGTTGATGCGGGCCTGAGCCCGCTTTTCTATTGAATGAAAGGCAGAAGATGAGTAGTAAACAAAAAACACTGGTAATTGTCGAATCTCCATCGAAAGCCAGAACCATCGGCAGGATGCTTGGCAGCCGCTATAAGGTAGTGGCTTCCGTCGGTCATGTCAGAGATCTTCCCAAGAGTAAGCTCGGGATTGATATCGAGCACAATTTCGAACCTTACTACATCAATATCCGTGGGAAGGGCGATATTATTAAGATGCTGAAAAAAGAAGAGAAAAATGCTTCAAAAGTCTATCTGGCGACTGACCCTGACCGTGAAGGAGAAGCGATTTCCTGGCATATCGCATGGCTGCTGGGGATTGACCCCGAGGAGCCATGCCGGGTGGAATTCCATGAAATCACCAGGAACGCTGTCAAAACTGCTGTAAAAAATCCGAGAAAGCTGGACCTGATGCTGGTAGACGCGCAGCAGGCCAGAAGGATCCTGGACCGCCTGGTAGGCTATCAGATCAGCCCGCTGCTCTGGCGGAAGATCCGGCGGGGACTGAGCGCGGGCCGTGTCCAGTCCGCGGCGCTGAAGCTGATTGTAGACCGCGAGAAGGAAATCACCAGCTTTATCCCGGAGGAATACTGGACCATCCAGGCGGAATTTCAGAAGAAAACATCCCGGTTTACAGGAGAACTGATCCGGCATCGTCAGGAAAAAATATCCCTGAGAGAGGAGAAGGATGCGGACCGGGTGCTGCAGGAGATCGGCAGGGGAACCTATGTGATTGACCGCATCGAAACAAAAGAAACCCGGAGCCGTCCGTCCGATCCGTTCCGGACCAGTACCATGCAGCAGGCAGCGTCCGGCAAAATGAACTTCGCGGCCAGAAAAACCATGCAGATCGCCCAGCAGCTGTATGAAGGTGTTGACATAAAAGGAAGAGGCGTAACCGGCCTGATCACATATATGAGGACGGACAGTGTCAGAGTGTCCCGGGAGGCGGATGAGGCCGTAAAAAAACTGATCACGGATGATTATGGTCCGGATTATCTGGGAACAAATGAATATGTCAACAAGGGGAGCGGTGTACAGGATGCGCATGAGGCAATCCGGCCGACAGATCCTTTCCTCAGACCGGACGAAATCCGGGATTCCCTGAGTAATGACCAGTTCCGGCTTTACGACCTGATCTGGAGAAGATTTGTCGCCAGCCGTATGAAGAACGCGGTTTACGAACTGACCAGTGTGGAAATCGAAAACAGCGGATACATCTTCAGAGCATCCGGTTCCAGGCTGATTTTTGACGGATATACCAGAGTAGCGGGCAGACCGAAAACGGGCACGAAACAGAAAAAACTGCCTGCGCTGGAAAAGGGCGAAGAACTCGCTCTGGCCAAAGCGGCTCCGGATCAGAGCAATCCACTGAAAGAACAGCATTTTACATCCCCGCCACCGAGGTATACAGAAGCGACGCTGATCAAAGAACTGGAAGATAAGGGGATTGGCCGTCCGAGTACCTACGCTCCGATTGTCGCGACACTGTCGGAACGGAGATATGTCAAAAAAGAGAAAAAAGCACTGGTGCCACAGGATATCGGATTTCAGGTGGCGGATCTCATGGATCATTATTTCAGCGATATTGTCAATACCGGTTTTACTGCTGAAATGGAGCGGAAACTGGATTCAATCGAAGAAGATGGTATCGACTGGCACAGTGTGGTATCGGACTTCTATAAAGGATTCAGCAGGGATCTGGAAAACGCGGAGAGCCAGATCGAAAAAATCGTTGTAGAGGATGAGCCGACAGGACGTTCCTGTCCGACCTGCGGGAAACCGCTGGTGATTAAACATGGAAGGTTCGGCCGCTTTATTGCCTGTTCCGGCTATCCGGAATGCAAGTATACCGAATCGATAAAGGATCCTGTCGGAGTAAAGTGTCCGTCCTGCGGAAAGGATATCCTCCGTCTCCGCAGTAAACGGGGAAAGGTTTATTATCGTTGTGATGGATACCCTGACTGTGATACCCTGTTCTGGGACAAACCCGTTAACAGCCGGTGCCCGAAATGCGGTGCCCTGATGACAGAAAAAGCAGGTCGCAGTCCGATGTATATATGCTCAAACAGAGAATGCGGATATAAAGAAAAAGCGCCGGCTCAGCAGGAAACTGACGAACCGGCAGAGTAACAGAGAAGATCCGCGATGGAGGAAAAAGTGAGTAAAATTGAATTTCACGGGACAACCATCTGTGCAGTAAGACGGAATGGAGAAGTTTGTATAGGCGGTGACGGCCAGGTGACGATGGGTGAACATACGATCATGAAATCGTCCGCCAAAAAAGTCAGAAAAATCTTTAAAAATACAGTGATATCCGGTTTCGCGGGATCCGTTGCGGACGCGTTTTCACTGACAGAGCGTTTTGAGAAAAAGCTGGAGGAGCATTCCGGAAATCTCAGGAGAGCCGCGGTGGCACTGGCGCAGATGTGGCGTTCCGACCGGGGCATGCGGAATCTGGAGGCCCTGATGATCGTTGCGGATAAGAATGAACTGCTGGTGATTTCAGGAAACGGAGAAGTCATCGTACCGGACGAGGATTTTGTCGCCATCGGTTCCGGTGGCAATTACGCGTACTCCGCGGCAACGGCCCTGTATAAACATACCGACATGTCAGCGGAAGAAATCGTCCGTGAATCGCTGGCGATCGCAGCTTCGATCTGCGTTTATACCAATACGCATATTTCCGTGGAGAAGCTGCAGGGAGGAACTGAGAAATGAAAGATTTTTACAACATGACTCCGAAAGAAATCGTAGCGGAACTGGATAAATACATTATCGGTCAGGACAGCGCCAAAAAATCTGTAGCGATTGCCCTGAGAAACCGTCACAGAAGAAATCAGCTTCCGGATGAAATGCGTGAAGAAGTGACACCGAAAAACATCCTGATGATCGGCCCGACCGGATGCGGAAAAACCGAGATCGCCCGTCGTCTGGCGAGAATCATGAAGGCGCCTTTTGTGAAAGTGGAAGCGACGAAATTCACAGAAGTCGGTTATGTCGGCAGGGATGTGGATTCCATCATCAGAGATCTGGTGGAGGCGTCCATCCGACTGACAAAGCAGAATAAAATGGAAGAAAAATATGAAATGGCGGACAAGATCGTTGAGGATCTGATTGTGGACGCCATGATTCCGGGCAATCAGGGGAGTACCGTGAACAACCCTCAGCAGAATGCTCCTGCAGGTGGTCAGAACAATCCGTTTGCCATTTTTTCCAATATTCCGGGGATGAGCGGTTATTTCCAGCCGCCGCAGCAGCAGGCACCGCAGAATCAGCAGCAGAGTACCGCAGACGATGACAGTACCCGTCTCGCCAGGGAACAGGTGAGACAGCAGCTCCGCAACGGCCTTCTGGAAGAACAGATGATCGACATTGATGTCATTGATAACTCCTCCAATATGATCGATATCGGCGGAAACGAAAATATGAGCATCAGCATCGGCAGTATTTTCGGCAATGCCATGCCGCCGCGCACGAAGAAAAGAAGAGTAAAAGTAAAGGATGCCCGCCGGATCCTGCGTGACCAGGAGGCCCAGAAACTCCTGGATATGGATCAGGTAACCGCGGAAGCTGTGGATAACGCGGAGCAGAACGGAATCGTTTTCATCGACGAGATGGATAAAATCGCCGATGACAGTGAGTACGGACGCGGTCCGGGAGTCTCCCGTGAAGGAGTGCAGAGGGATATCCTTCCGATCGTAGAAGGCAGTGTCGTCAATACCAAGTACGGACCGGTCCGGACGGATCATATTTTATTCATCGGCGCCGGCGCGTTCCATGTTTCCAAACCGACAGATCTCATACCGGAGCTGCAGGGCCGTTTCCCGATCAGAGTCGAACTGAACAATCTGACAAAAGAAGACCTCAAGAATATCCTGGTCGTTCCGAAAAACGCGATTATCAAGCAGCAGAAGATGCTTCTGGAGACAGAAGGCTGTGATGTGGAATTCACAGAAGACGCCATTGACGAAATCGCGGAAATCGCGTATATTTCCAACGAAACCAATGAAAATATCGGGGCGAGACGTCTGCATACGGTCATGGAAAAGCTGCTGGAAGATATCTCATATGATCTTCCGGATCCGGAGATCAGCCAGTTTACGATTGACAAGGATTATGTTCTTGAAAAGTTCAAGGATACCGTCAATCCGTATGATCTGGACAAGTATCTGCTTTAAGAACGTAGTAATAAAACCCGGAGGCGGCGTACCTGGAAACGCCTGCCTTCCGGGCTGTTCGCGGAATGTTTCGCGCAGGGGAGGCTGATGATGGGTTACCTGACAATAAAAG
>CAMNJG010000138.1 GCA_946541285.1 uncultured Clostridia bacterium | reverse complement strand
ATCGAGGAAAATCTCTCTTTTTTCGTTGGACGCGGTAATATCATAGAAAACCAGCTCATCCGCGCCGCAGTCACTGTAGAATTTTGCCAGTTCCACAGGATCGCTGACATCCTGAAGACCTTTGAATTTTGTGCCTTTCACAACTCTTCCGTGATCAACATCCAGGCAGGGAACAATTCGTTTAGCCAGCAAGATGCTCACCTTCTTTCAGGAAATTTTTCAGGAGTCTCATTCCGGTATCGGAACTTTTTTCCGGGTGGAACTGCATGCCGATGACGTTGTCTTTCCTGACAACACCGGGTACCCTGATACTGTAATCCGCATAATATACGACATCATCCCAGTCTGCCGGACGGGCATAATAGGAGGGGACAAAATAGGCATACTCCCCTTTCGCAATTCCGTCACCGATCGGATCCTCACGGTTACAGACCAGTTCATTCCATCCCATATGCGGAATTTTCAGCGCGTCATCCCAGTCCGGATCATTCTCTTTTCCAAACCGGACAACCTCTCCGGGGATCAGGCCCAGCCCTTTCCATTCCCCGTCTTCAAAACTGCGGTCAAACAGCATCTGCAGCCCGAGACAGATCCCCAGAAGGAGGCGGCCTTCTTTTACTGTCCTGAGAAGCCAGGTATCAAGCTGTCTCTGTCTGAGATTATCCATGGCTTTTCCAAAGGAGCCGACACCAGGAAGAATAATGGATGAACATTCGTCCAGTTTGCGGGTATCCGATGTCAGGACTGCTTCTGCCCCCAGTTTTTCAACAGCTTTTATCACGCTCCTGACATTGCCGGCATCGTAATCGATCACTCCGACCATTACAGCACTCCTTTCGTGGAAAGTATCGCGTCTCCCGTAATCCGGGTACTGTCTGCCAGTGCCCGTCCGACGCTCTTAAAAACAGCTTCGATAATATGATGCGTATTTTTTCCGTATATGAGATTAATATGCAGTGTGATGAGAGCATTCATGGCGAATCCTCTCATGAACTCCTCAACCAGTTCCGTTTCAAAGGTTCCGACCCGTTCCGCCGGCATCTCCGCGTTGAATACAAGGAACGGACGCCCTGAAATATCAGTTGCCGCCATAGCCAGTGTTTCATCCATGGGGGTATACGCCAGTCCGAAGCGGTGAATCCCGGTTTTATCCCCGATACACTGGCAGAAAGCCTGTCCGAGAACGATCCCGATGTCTTCCGCGGAATGATGGAAGTCCACAAAAGTATCGCCGTCGCAGCGGATCTCAAGATCATAACCGGCATGCCTGCCCATGGAATGGATCATATGGTCAAAAAAGCCATTTCCTGAATGGCAGACCACCTGGCCACTGCCATCCAGATTCAGGGATACGCTGATATCCGTTTCTCTGGTTTTTCTTGTTACGGAAGCAGTTCGCATTTTATGATTTCTCCTGTTCTGCAAGTTCGTCAAAGCGGATTCGGATTGCGTTACCGTGAGCGGTCAGTCCCTCTGTATCGGACATGACAACGATATCGTCCTTCACTTCTTCGAGATCCTCCCTGGAATACCGGATAATACTGGACCGGGTCAGAAAATCGTAAACCCCCAGTGGTGAGGCGAATCTGGCGGTACCGCTCGTCGGAAGTGTATGGTTCGGGCCCGCGATATAATCTCCGAGAGGTTCAGACGAATACTTTCCAAGCAGTACGGCTCCACAGTATTCGACCTGATCCAGCCATGACTCAGGATTTTCAATCTCCAGCTCCAGATGCTCCGGGGCAATGTCATTCGCGATCATAAAAGCACTGCTGAGATCCTCTGTGACAAAAATCGCCCCGTTATTTTCAATGGATTTCGCGGCAATTTCCCTCCGTTTAAGGTTCTTCAGCTGCCGGTAAACTGCCTGCTCTGTTTTTTCGGCGATTTCTTCGCTGTCTGTAATGAGGACAGCCGATGCCATGACATCATGCTCTGCCTGCGACAGAAGATCGGCCGCGAGGAATTCAGGATCGGCTGTACTGTCCGCGATGACTGTGACTTCACTTGGTCCGGCAATCATATCAATATCGACAGCACCGAATACATATTTTTTGGCCCGTGCCACATAAGCGCTGCCCGGTCCGGTGATCTTGCTGACTTTCTGTATACTTTCCGTGCCGTAAGCCATGGCCGCAATGGCCTGGGCCCCGCCGATTCTGTAGATTTCCGTCGCGCCCGCAATCCTGGCGGCCGCAAGGATATAGCGGTTGATTTTTCCGTCTTTTCCCGCAGGGGAGCACATGACAATTCTGGGGCATCCGGCGATTCTGGCAGGGATCACATTCATGAGTACTGTTGAAGACAGTGGTGCGGTACCTCCCGGAATGTAGACACCCACGTTCCGGATCGGACGGATCAGCTGCCCCAGGAGGATGTTGTGTCCTTTTTCATATGACCAGGAAGAGATGAGCTGGTGCTCGTGAAATTCCCGGATGTTTTCAGCCGCTTTCTGAAAAGCCTCGATGACCCGCGGTTCACACTCACGGAACGCCTGCTGGATTTCTTCCTCGGACACCCGGAAATCCCCCATCTGTTCTTTTGACGGTCCTCCGAAACGGTGCATATACTCATAAACGGCTTCATCGCCTCTGGCACGTACATCGTCAGCGATTTTCCGTACGGTCTCATCGATCTCCCTGAAATCACTGTCCGTCCGGTTACTCAGCATCTGAGAAGCGGACAGTTCCTGACCTTTTCTGATTTTCGTGATTTTCATTGATTATTGCTCTGTCCTTTCTCTGAGAAGACGGATCAGTTCCGTTACCTGCGCCTGCTTTGTTTTCAGACTGGCACAGTTGACGATAAATCTGGCACTGATATCGGTAATCGGTTCCACCACTTCCAGACCGTTTTCTTTCAGCGTGTTGCCGGTTTCAACAATATCAACGATCACATCGGAAAGCCCCACCAGCGGAGCAAGTTCTACAGAACCATTAATTTTAATGATTTCGATGGATCTCCCGGATTTCGCAAAGAATTCTTTCGCGACCCTCGGATATTTTGACGCGACCCGGAGTTTTTTTCTTGGATTGTATTGGAATCCTTTTGGCGCAGCTACCGCGAAGATGCATTTCCCATAACCGAGATCCAGCATTTCAAAGACATCGGACGCGCTTTCCAGCAGAGTGTCTTTTCCGATCACACCAACATCACAGGCGCCTTTTTCCACATAGATTCCGACATCAACGGCCTTGACAAAAATGATACGGTACCGGCCCGTTTTATCCGTAAAGATGAGCTTCCGGCTCTTTTTTGTATAATCAGGAAATTCAATACCGGCTTCCTTCAGTTTTTCAATCGTGATATCCGCCAGACGGCCTTTTCCCAGGGCGATATTCAGCACACTACCTGTATCTTCTTCTGTCAGGGAGGCTTCGTACAGAAGGTTGATGTTCAGACCGAAGCCGGCAGCCGGAATATTTTTTCCGAATTTTTTCAGCAGCCTGTCGTAGCGTCCTCCACTGCCGACAATCGCGCCGGATTCTTTCAGGTAAATCCGGAAAATCATTCCTGAATAATAATCCATACTGCCGATCAGGCTCATGTCCGCGGTCAGATCTGCTGTGGCATTTAATCTGTCCGCAATGTTTCTCAGATTTTCCACCGCCTCGCGCATCTGATCATTGATCGCGGTTCTGTACGCGTGATCGAGGACTTCCGTGATGGTACCGTACATGACAGGTAATTCCATCAGGACACTGGCGTATTTTTCTTCGATACTGTGTTCTTCGCAGTACTTCCGGATCCCCGGAATGTTTTTTGTCTCCATCATGGAACGGAGTTCCCGTTCTTCTTCGGGACCGGAAAACATACCGGCAGATTTCATTTCCTGCATGAAGCCCTTGAAATACTCAGCATTGCCGATTTCGGTCGTAAGATCCCGGAATCCGCATTTCTGTACAGCGTCAATGGCAGTCGTGATGATTTCCGCATCTGTTTCCGGGGAATCTGTACCGAAACACTCAATTCCGGCCTGGCGGAATTCTCTTCTGCCTCCTGCCCTGTAATCAGCGCTCCGGAATACATTTGTCAGATACATGAGCTTCACGGCCCCGGAAGATTCCCGGTAATGGGTCGCGACCATTCTCGCGATCGGAATCGTCGCGTCCGGTCTGAGAACCATGATTTTTCCGTTTGTATCAATGATCTTGTACATGTCTTCCGTATTGACGGAAACATCTCCATCCGAAAAAAGATCAAAGTATTCAAAAGATGGCGTGAGAATCTGACGGTATCCGGCGCTCCGGAATACATCCAGTACGGAATTTTCCATCGCGCTGATTTTTTCATATTCATCATAATTGATGTCAGCCACGCCTTCAGGAATAAATTTGTTGATCATTGTCTGTATGCTCCTGTCTGTTTGCTTTGATTCTGTCTGGAGACTTCGATACCAGAACTGGCAGATCGGCGTCCAGAGATACTTTACTGCGTTATCACTTTATCATAATAAAGATACATGTGATTGTATACGAATTCCAGATTAATGTCAATCCTGAGGAACTGTGCGCAGATAACCTTTACGGTCTGCCAGGTTATTAATGCACCGTTCCTGATTACCAGGCGTACTTTTCTGCCGACTCCACAAT
>CAMNJG010000137.1 GCA_946541285.1 uncultured Clostridia bacterium | reverse complement strand
TACCTGTTCTTCAATCTGTTTACACCTCCGTGCTTCGCGGCGATCGGTGCCATGAACTCCGAAATGCAGCACAAAGGCTGGCTCTGGAGCGCCATCGGCCTGCAGATGTGCACAGGTTATACAGTAGCGTTTATTGTTTATCAGTTCGGAACACTGTTTACAGAAGGTCATCTGGGTAATGGTTTTGTACCGGGGCTGATCGCGATCGCGGTCATGGTTGTGGCGATTGTCATGATCTCCAGAAAGATCCGCGCGAGCTTCGACGAAAAGTACGATCTGCACCAGAAAACCAAAGCAGCGGCACAGGCGGCGTAAGAAATCTGTCTGTAACAGCTGCAGACTGGTTTCCGCATACAATCTGCCGGCGGACGATGGCTGGCGGAAGACAGAAAGGAGACGATGAAAATGAATCTCGCAACAGTAATTTCGGTAATTGTCCTGGCGTTGATCGTCTTCTTTGCCGTCAGGTATATCGTGAAAGAAAAAAAACGCGGTGTCAGGTGCATCGGCTGTCCGGCAGCCGGTACCTGCGCGAAACATTCTTCCTGTGGGGCGGTACCGCCGGAATTGTCAGAACTGGCAGATCGTCATTAACGGCTGCATTCGTGTCCACTCTCTCAGGACGGAACCCGAAAACAGAATGGAATACAGAAGACGGGACAGGCAGAGTATGGATCTGCCTGTCCCTTTTTTTTCTGGAGAATCCATGTCATTCACTTAAATCGTGTCTGCTCATCAACTCCCCGTTGGAGTTGATGATGCAGGCTGTTGAAGTATATGCCTGCATTCCGCATGGTTTTTCGATGAGAAGAAACCATGAAATATTAAGGAAATTCGGTTAATGAGCACGCATTAAGTTTGTCATCCTGAACGGAGCGTAGCGGAGTGATCATGACCTGACCTGATTTCAGAATGAAATCACTGGCAGGTCAGATGCAACCAATTCCCCGAAGCGAAGCGATGATGACCTGTCCCGATGAACGAAGTGAATCGCAGGAAGGTCACATACAACCAATTCCTCGAAGCGGAGCGAGGTTAGAATTGTCTGCAAGGATCTTTAGGGGAGCAGTTTGTACTTCCGGAAATCGTGGACAGTAAGGAACTGTGAAATGTTTTCAAAAAAGTGAAAAAACACTGGTTAGGATGTACTAACGTGTGGTATTATATAGGCAATACACGGTGAAGACGTGTATAGATTTTTAACAGCAAGAACTGGGGAACCCGTATGTGAACCGCAGATGGTTCATGGCGGTTCCCGGAGATATGAAGGAGACACAATATGAGCGTAGTTATGTTTGGCGGAAATAAATGTATGGAACGACGATACCTGGACACCTGTAAGAAATATGGTTATAAAGCGAAAGTCTTCAACAGAATGACCGGGACTTCCCTGAAAAGACAGGTGGGCTCCCCGGATATGATCATCCTGTTTACCAATTCCGTTTCCCATAAAATGGCGCACTGCGCCCACTGCGAGGCGAAACGCTGTAACGCCTGCGTTTACCGCTGTCACGACAGCCTGAACGCGCTGGAAAATCTGCTGCAGGAAATCGGCAACGAAAAACCGGCATAACCCTGAATACGTTACTGGTTCGTAAGCAGTCAGTATCTCTGATAATCCGGGCAGTATTTTTGTTTCAGTGGCCGATCGCTGAATTGTAACCCTGAACGCAGCCTGTAAAAAATGTTACGGGATTGTTATTCGACAAACAGGGAAAAAAATGATATAATTTTCTGCATCAGTTTAATTCTAATTTTTTAAAGGAGAAAACAATATGGTAAAGAGGCTGATTACTGTGTGGCTTTCACTGACTATGTTACTTTTCTCTTCAGTTTCTATTTATGCTTATGCGGACAGTACAGACAGTACAAACACCTCAGTTTGCGGAGAGTATCTGCTCAGTGACATTGTCATCGACGGCCAGAACATACTCAATTACAAACTGATCGATCCAATCGTAGCCTATAACAACTATATTTATATCCCGATGGATGAAAATATCGGCAATCTTCTTGGGATTTCGGCTGTATTGGATACAGGAAGCCGCACAGTATACATTACACCAAAAGAAAAACAGTGGGTTGATTTCTGCCAGGGTTCCGCGATGAACAACCTGGACGATCTGTCAATGGTTCCGACCACTTATCAGGTATCTGTGGCCAGTGACGGAAATCCGGATGGCGTCCTGCTGGATCTCACAGACCGTCCGGTTCTGATGTATGACAGGACCGTATATGTACCGCTTAACGCGATCATTGATTCGGGTGTGTTTGGCTGGTCCCTCTGCTGGAATTTCTGGTCCGGCAGCATGATCAGTACGGATCCTTATGACAGCGCGTACAACCACTTCGACAGCGCGAAGGCCAGTTACAAAGCGGGCCTGACGAATTACATCATGTGGAAGAATCCTTCTGTGGATCTCTACAAAGCACAGAAAATGGTGGAACATTTCGAGACTTACGGCGAGATGTACGGAGGTCTGGACGAGGAGCTTCTGATCGCGATCGCGGAAACAGAGAGCTGCTTCTACGAAAGCGTCCGCAACGCCTCCAGCGCGACAGGCCTGATGCAGATCAAGCCGTTTGTCGCGGCACCGTATGGATTTACCGCGGAGCAGCTGCTCCAGAGCAAGCACAATATCCATATGGCCTGCATCCTTCTGAATTATCATATGAATTCATTTAGCGGGGATGTGTCTCTGGCGCTGAGTGCTTACGCATGTGGCGAGTATGCCGTCAGAAAAGGAAACTATACTTTAAAATACTACAATAACTGGATTCAGAAATACTTTAATATCCTCGAATTCGCTTCCTCCTTCAGCGCGTAGGAGAGTGCTTTCGCCGGAAGTCGGCAAAAACCGGCAGAAAGAAAGCGGTTCAGCGGATGGTCTGAATCTGAACATGTTGAAATTTGATCCGATAATAAGTTGAATAAATAGAAATGAAACTGACGCCGTGGAGATGCTTCCGCGGCGTTTTCCTTTATTCTCTGCTTTCCGGCGGTTGGACAGGGACGATCCATGTTGTATAATGAAGAAAGATGTCAAACCCGCGTCGCAGGCTGTTGTCAGCTGCAGGAACGCGGGAGAAGGAAAATGGAGGTAAGCAGATGGCAAAATACAGATGTACCGTATGCGGATATATTTTTGATGAAGAAAAAGAAGGAAAGAGTTTTGATGCACTGGACGCCTGCCCGTTATGCGGCATGCCGAAGGATAAGTTTGAGCTGGTGGCTGATGAGGCCGTAGCGGAAAAAGACGCTGTGGAGGAACCTGAGGAAAAATCTCCTGAGACACCGGAGGCAGCCCCGCTGGATCTTTCCTATGACAGCATGATCGCGCGTCAGGACCCGACAGACCGTTATATGAAAGAAATCCATGAGATGGCGAGAACCGGGAAAAGCATCAGTGGCGCGATGAGTACCAAAATGCCGATGCCGTCCTGGGACGACATTCTGATACTGGGCGCGCAGCTGGATACCCTGCCGTTGTTTGATGATGAAAATGTCAACGTTATGACGGTGATCGGCAAACACGCGAAGCGCCCGATGGTGCTCGGGATGCCGGTGTATGTGTCCCATATGTCCTTCGGCGCGCTTTCGAAAGAGACAAAAATCTCCCTGGCCCGGGGATCCGCGGCGGCGGGGACCGCCATGTGCAGCGGAGAAGGTGGGATTCTTCCGGAGGAATACGAGGCATCTTATAAATACATCTTTGAATATGTGCCGAATCTCTATGCCGTAACGGATGAAAATCTCAGGAAATCCGACGCGATCGAAATCAAAATCGGACAGGGCACCAAGCCGGGCATGGGCGGCCATCTGCCGGGTACGAAGGTGACGCCGGCCATCGCGGAAGCCAGGGGAAAAGAAGTCGGGAAAGATATCAAGAGTCCGTCCAGATTCGCGGATATCCAGACGAAAGAGGATTTAAAAGCGCTGGTGCAGGAATTGCGGAGCCGTTCGGATGGCAGACCGGTAGGCGTAAAAATCGCGGCAGGTCATATTGAGAAGGATCTGGCGTTCTGTGTGTACGCGGAACCGGATTTTATCACGATCGACGGACGTGGCGGCGCGACCGGTTCCAGCCCGTTTTTCCTCAGGGAATCCTCCAGTGTCCCGACGATCTACGCGCTGGCCAGGGCCAGGAAATACCTGGATTCTGTGAAATCTGATATTTCCCTGATTATCACCGGGGGACTGCGTGTTTCTTCCGATTTCGCGAAAGCGATTGCCATGGGCGCGGATGCTGTGGCGGTCGCCAGCGCGCCGCTCATCGCCGCTGGCTGCCAGCAGTACCGGATCTGTGGGAGTGACCGCTGTCCGGCCGGGATCGCGACACAGGATCCGGAGCTCCGGAAGAGAGTCGATATGGACGTCTCCGCCGCGCGTGTCGCGAATTATTTCAATGTGGTAAAAGAAGAACTGAAAACCTTTGCCCGCATTACCGGGCATAAGGATATCCACGATCTGGGTTACCGGGATCTCTGTACGATCAGCAGAGAAATCTCAGAGTACACACCGATTGAGCATGCCTGAAAAAACATTCTGAAAACAGATTGCCGCGATTCATGAGGAGGTTCCCTGCAGTCAC
>CAMNJG010000136.1 GCA_946541285.1 uncultured Clostridia bacterium | reverse complement strand
TGTACTGCTGCCCGGAGAAGCAGATGATATCATCATCGCCGGTATGGGCGGAATTCTGATCAGCCGCATTCTGGAAGCTGATCCGGATATTGTGAATTCTTCTGCCCGCTTTATCCTGCAGCCACGTAATCATTCTTTTACCCTGCGAAAGGCTTTGCGGGATATGGATCATTTCATCATTACCGATGAGCAGCTGGCCATGGAATCCGGAAAATACTGTGAGATTATTACACTGACCAGAAAGGAAGCCGCAACGGACGAAGAGATACAGAGAGCCGCGAAAGCAGCAGAACTGGAGGATTCCCTGGGACTGGAAAGGCGGATCTATGATGAAGTGCCGGTGATGTACGCACTCAAAAAAGACCGTCAGTATTATCATTATCTTGAACTCAAGTGCAGAACAGAAATCCGCGTGATCGAGAGCATTCTTTCCCACGGACATTCGGATCACGCGGAAAACAGACGTCATCGGGCGGAATACCGGATGAAGGCATTTCGAAAAATCAAGAAATTGCAGGAAAGGATGGCAGAAGTATGATCAGCATACAGAGAGCGCTGGAAGCAGTCCGGGATGTGGCACCGGAATTTCTTCAGGAATCCTGGGACAACAGCGGAATCCAGATTCTCGCCGGAACGGAACAGAAAATTCACAGGATTCTCAGTTGTCTCGAAATCAATGATGATGTGGTTGCAGAAGCAGTCACAAAACAGGCGGATCTGATTGTGACGCACCATCCTCTCTATTTTTCAAAGCTGTCCTCGATCCGCGCGGATGATGTGATCGGAGCACAGACGATTGAACTGATCCGGCACTCCATCTCCCTGTATTCCGCACATACTTCCTTTGACTCGGCGGAGCACGGAACCAACCAGGATCTGGCGGAGAAGATCGGACTGACAGAAATCGTGCCGATGTATCCTTCCGAAGAATATCCGGCCGCCGGGATGGGACGGTACGGTGTGTATCCGGAGTCAGTTTCTTCTGAAGATTTTCTCCGGAAAGTGACCGAAGTGTGCGGACAGAGCCTGATTCGAGTGGCAGGAAGGCCGCCGGCTTCGGTCCGGAAGGTGGCACTGTGTACAGGAGCCGGTTCCGAATTTATGGATGACGCCTTTGCCTGGGGTGCGGACGTTTATCTGACAGGTGATGTCAAATATCACGAAGCGCGGCATGCCAGCGATCTCGGCATGTGTGTGATCGACGCAGGACACTACGGGACAGAAATCCTGTTTGCGGAGAATATGGCTGCATTGCTCAGGGAACGTCTCGGGAGCCAGGTGGAAATTGTTGTCTCGGAAACGGATATTAATCCTTTTGTGACGGATCGGGAAAAGTAAAGGGTGGCATCTGCGTTTTTATGTTCCGTTTTTCTGCTGGCGGCGATCCCTGCGATGGTCGGTATGCCCGAAGGGCTACTTTTTAGAAAAAAGCGGACAGGATCCTTTCAGAATCAAAAAAAAACTGATATAATACATGAATATGCGTGAGTAAGTCAGACGGTCGCGTCGCGCAAGCGATGAGGAAAGTCCGAGCTCCGCAGGGCAAGGGTGCCGGATAACGTCCGGTGGAGGCGACTCTAAGGAAAGTGCAACAGAGATATACCGCCGCGTAAGCGGTAAGGATGAAAAGGCGGGGTAAGAGCCCACCGGCGTTCTGGTAACAGAGCGCGTCCATGTAAACCCCACCCGGAGCAAGACCAGAAGAAGGCAGACAAGCGGCGGCCCGTCGTTGCCTTACAGGGTAGGTTGCTAGAGCGTTCCGGCGACGGGACGCCCAGAAAGATGATCGTCCGATACAGAACTCGGCTTACAGATTTGCTCACGTATTTTTAATGCGGCTCTCTGCCGGAGAACCGATGGGAAGGCAGTATAAGGGAGGTTGAACAAAATGGCTTTTATGGAAAAAATCAGGGATGTCAGCAGATCTGTAGCTGCCAGATCCGGGGAACTCGCGGAATCCAGCAAACTCACCATTACGATCAAAAAGAAGGAAAGAGACATCAAATCCCTTGAGCGGAAAATCGGCAGCATGGTCTACGATGCCTATAAAAAAGGACATACCTTTGGTGATGAACTTTCAGCGGAATGTCAGAAAATCGATGAAGCCTATACAGAAATCACACGCCTTGAGGAAGAAAAAGGAAAAGTCGGCCTTGATGATCTGTCAATTGAAGTAGTTGATCTTGACGCAGCGGTCCCTGAAGACGAGGATTTTGAAGTTTCGGAAGAAGATGACGAAATTCTCCGGGAGCTGTAGAAAACAGTATACGGGAAGCCCCCTGTATCATGGCAGGAACTCAGTGAAGATTCTGCCATGATACAGGGGGCTTTTAAGGTTCTTCCGCTTATTTTCAGTGAAGATCTGCCAGGTCTCTGATGACTTCTGACGCGATCATGAGACCGGCGGAAGGTGGCACGAAGGCGTTGCTGCCGGGGATGCTCCGTTTTCCCTGCGGAATGGGTTCCGGTTCATCAGATCCGGAATCAGATCCGGAAAATGGACGTAATGGCATTTCATCAGAATAAACAACCTTCAGTTTTTTGACCTGTCTTTTTTTCAGTTCATGACGCATCACTTTCGCGAGGGGACAGACCTTTGTTTTATAAATATCCGTTATCTGCAGCCTGCCCGGATCCATTTTGTTTCCGGTGCCCATGGAACTGATGACAGGAATCCCCAATGCCTTCGCCCTCATAATGATTTCGATTTTAGCCGTAACGGTATCAACAGCGTCAACGATATAGTCATATTCCTCAAAAGGAAATTCTTCCGCGTTTTCCGGCAGGAAGAACTGCCTGTAAGTCCGAACTGTCACGTCCGGATTAATCTCCTGCATTCGTTCTTTCATCAGGTCTACTTTGTATTTTCCGATGGTTTTACGCGTCGCGATAATCTGCCGGTTCAGGTTGGTGACACTGACGGTATCATTGTCAATCAGGTCAAATGCGCCAATGCCGCTGCGTACCAGTGCTTCGCAGACATAGCCTCCGACACCGCCGATGCCGAAGACAGCGACACGGGAGGAGGCCAGTTTCCTGATCGCGTCGTTTCCAATCAGTAATTCAGTTCTGGAAAACGGATTCATGCATGCTGCTCCTTTCCTGTTCTCAGAAATTGCTGTAAAAAACCTCTGCCAGGTGTTTCATATGTCCCGGATCTTCAGCGCCCGCTGATTCACAGGACGAATGCATCGCCAGCTGCGCCAGGCCGATATCGGCAGCTTTCATGGAAACATGTGACTGCGAGATATTCCCGAGTGTCGAACCGCCGGTCATATCCGAGCGATTGGTAAAATGCTGATAAGGAATATGATGCTCCCTGCAAAGCCGGACAACGACCGCTGTCGAAAAACCATCTGTCGTATATTTCTGATTCGCGTTATGTTTAATGACAATTCCTCTGTTGATCACCGGGCGATTCACCGGGTCAGCCTTTTCCGGATAGCCAGGGTGGATCGCATGAGCGTTATCCGCCGATAACATAAAACTCGATGCCACCTGCGCGATATATTCTTCCCGTCCGCAACCGCATCCAAGACTGATCCGCTCCATGACTTCCGAGAGGAACGTGGAATCTGCTCCCTGCGCGGTACCACTTCCGACTTCTTCGTTATCAAATACAGCGTGTACCCTGACGAAACGATGTTCCGGAGTGGTCGAGCAGGATTCCAGAAAACCGAGGAAGGTACTGTAGCAGCATTCCAGGTCATCCAGTCTGGGACCGGCGATGTATTCGCGGTCCGCTCCCCAGAAAAAAGGAAGCATCCGGTTATAGACAAACAGATCACTTCCGTGGATATCTTCCGACTTCACACCGGCCTGACCGGCCAGAAGATTCATCATGGTCACGGTATCCTCAGCTTCCTCAGAGGGGAGGGGACTCTGAGCCAGGACCGGCAGCATATCATTCTGGATGTTATATTCAATCCCCTTATTGGTACGCGGATCCATATGGATCGCCAGGGAAGGGATCACCAGAAGATCCCGGTCAAGATTGACCAGGAGTTCTTTCAGCTGCTGTCCGTGACTGACGAAAATCCGTCCGGCAACCGACAGGGGACGGTCAAACCAGCTGGCGTTAATCATACCGCCATAACGTTCCACATTCAGCCGGATACAGTTTCCGGCACTGTTGATTTCCGGATCGATTTTCAACTTAAAACACGGGGAATCGCTGTGACTGGCAATCAGACGGAAACCATCCGGTTTCTCTGCAGGAAGCACAAAAGAAATGATGGAGGAATGGTTCCTGGTGACATAATACTTTGCTCCCGGCTGAAGATCCCATCGTTCGTTTTCCATTAAACGGACAAAACCTCTGTCCTCCAGTTCTTTTTTCAGGTTTTCGACGGCGTGGAAAGCGGTTGGACTTTTTTCTATGTAATGTAATACTTTTTCTGCAGTTTCTCTGTTCATTTCTCTATCCTTTGTTTTTCTTTTTATTCTATCCTCCTTTTCCGATGTGTCAACAGGCGCGTACCTTTTTCAGGGAAGGAAACTGGAATCATCTGGCCGCTTCTCAGAATAAACAGAATGCACGCGTACCTGAGAAGGATCCGGTTTCAGAAATACTTTTCAAAAAAGAAAGCAGGGTGGGGTC
>CAMNJG010000135.1 GCA_946541285.1 uncultured Clostridia bacterium | reverse complement strand
GAAGAAGGGGAAAAACTGGAGGAACAGCACCTTTACAGAGAAGCCGCCCGGAAGTACCTGCTGTCCGGTATGGCGGGGGATCCCGAAGGTGTCTACGGATACGCCAAAAGTCTGTATATGGGCTGGACCGGGAAGGCTGATCTGGAGACGGCACACGAGCTGTTCCGGATGCTCCGGGACAGAGGGCATCAGAAAAGCGCCTGCTTCTTTCTCGGATTGTATGAAGAACAGGGGCTGCTTGGAAAGCCGGATTACCCGAAAGCCATTGAGTACTACACAGAAGGCGGCCTGAACGGGGATTATCGTTCCTACCGCCAGCTGGGCAGGATTTACGCGGAAGGAAAGATTACCGAAGAAGATCCGGAAAAGGCGTATCATAATTTCATGATGGCCGGCGCCATCGGGGATCCGATTTCTGTCACCAATATGGCAGTCTATGTAGAGGAAGGTTACGGTGTCGAGCAGAACCTGGACTGGGCTGTCAAACTGTACCGGCTGGCCGCCGGAGCCGGGGAACTCAACGCCATCGAAGCGCTGGAGCGGCTGGGCGTCAGCCTGGAGGAAGAGGAAAATCATGAACTTTCACAGTAGGAAACAACCATCCACACGCCGTCATATCCCGGTAAAACTTCTGGTTCTGACACTGACCTTCCTGCTCAGCCTGCAGGGCCTGACCTTCCTGCTCCCCGAAAAAGCAGACAGTTCCCTGGTTTATGCCGGAACAGAGGCTTCGGAGCCGTTTATGGAAAATCTTCTGTTTCTCGGAGACTCCATGATCTATAATCCGGAAGATATCAGAAAAACTTTCTCAAAACACGGGCACCAGGTGTTCGCGGCGATGGGCGCGACCCTGCCGCAGTTTTCCGGCGTCACCCGTAAAGACGTCACCATTGGGATGAGCGGCCACTATGTGAAAGGTAATATTGCGGGGAAAAAATATAATGGGATTGTGATCCTGATGGGAGCAAATGATCTGGCGAATCATAATGAAACTATCGTATTCGGCCAATATAAACAGCTTCTGCAGGAGCTGCAGTCTGTCAGTACAGTACCCGTTTATGTGCTGCAGATTTTTCCGGTAAACGAAAAATATTCCGCGCACTACGGCAATTATCAGGAAAAAAACAGGAGGGCCGTGGCATTGAATGAAATGCTGTGGCAATACTGTGAGTCCACGGATGGCCTGTATTTTGTGGACGCGACCAATGGTTTCCTGGGGCATGACGGACAGCTTCTGCATGATTATGGAGATGGACTGCATATGGATCCGGAATATTACGGAATGTTTTATGAAGATATCATGACCGCCATGGCGACACTGAAAGATCAGGTAGAGTGCTCCTTTTACAACCCGGAACACCCTCTGGACCGGTACTGGCTCTGCCGGATACTCCGGGATGAACTGATGAATCCCGGCGTAAGTCATCCAGCCTGAAGGAACCTGCGTGTGAAAGGATGATACCCGCGGATGAAATATCATGTCCGGACTGGAAAGTGATGTTCGCGATGGATACTGTTAACCGGTATACGGCCTGGAGCATGGCTCCGGAGAACAGGAGGAAGGAATGATGACACCCGAAGCGAAAATGAGCGGGCCTTTTGTGTTCCTGGTCCTGATCCTGATCACAGGACTGACGCTTACGGTTCTGATCGATCCATATATCCAGCGAAGGCAGAGAAAAAACATACTGCTGGCGATTCTGCTGATCTTTACTCTGGTCATACGGGATTATACTGCGTATCTGATGGATATCTCTCATGTAATGCCTTTTCTCCGGACACTGGTCGCGATTTACGGATATGCCCTGCGGCCGGTGATCCTGGTGCTGCTCGGGAGCATTGTCAGCCGGCAGCGGATGAACCGTGCCGCATGGGTTCTGCTGGGCATCAACGCAGCGATTTATCTGACGGCACTGTTTTCAGGGATCTGTTTTTCGATTGACCAGTACAATCAGTTTCACCGGGGGCCGCTGGGCTATACCTGTCATCTCGTCAGCGGAATTCTGCTGTTCGATCTCGCGTATCTGACAATCCGGAAATACGGAAATATGAAAGATAAACGATCCTGGATTCCGCTCCTGAATATCCTGGCGGTCCTGTTTTCCGTAGTTCTGGATTCCCGTGTCGACTACCGGAATTATCCGGTAACCTTTCTGACTGTCACCGTTGTCAGCTGTATGATTTTTTATTATTTCTGGCTGCATCTGCAGTTCGCGAGGGAGAATGAACAGAATCTGGAGGCAGAGCAGCGTATCCGGATCATGATGACACAGATCCAGCCGCATTTTCTCTACAATACCCTCACGACCATCCAGGCCCTGTGCCGGATTGATCCGGACAAAGCCTTTCATATTACAGAAAAATTCGGCCAGTACCTCCGGCAGAACCTGGATACCCTTGATCAGCCGGGACTGATCCCGGTACGGAAAGAGCTGGAACATACAAAAATCTATGCGGAAATTGAGATGCTCCGTTTTTCCAATATTCAGGTCTTCTGTGAAATTGAAGATGAGGAGTTTTCCATTCCCGCGCTGACGATCCAGCCACTGGTGGAAAATTCCATACGTCATGGAGTGCGTATCCGGGAAAAAGGCCTGGTAACCGTGACAACCGCCAGAACTTCTGAAGCCCATGAAATCCGCATTGTGGATAACGGAAAAGGTTTTGACGTGAACCAGGTCGTATCCCTGGATCAGACACATATCGGCCTCCGCAACGTTCGGGAACGAATCGAAAAAATGTGCGGAGGGACCCTGTCCATCGACAGCCGGATCGGGGAAGGAACTGTGGTGACGATACAGATCCCGCTGCAGCCCGGAAGGAAAGAAGACTAGACTATTGACAGCGAAAGAAAACAGATTTTACCTTTTCTTCTTGTTTCAGGAATGATAACAGTCGATAATTCCTGACAGAAGGAAAGGTTTTTTTATTTTTTTTCAAAACTGCCGGAATTTGATGGACATTTGATGGACAGGGGGCTGTAAAATTGAAATAAAATAGTGTCTGCTCATTAAGTCCCCGTTGGACTTAATGATGCAGGCTATCGAAGTATATGCCTGCATTCCGCATGGTTTTTCAATGAAAAGAAACCATGCGGGCAGACACTATTTGATGCTTGTGCTCTGGAATCCGTCCGTTTCCGGATTCCGTTGCTGCAAGGTTTTTGAAGAATATGCTGAAAACCTTGCAGCAAATTAACCGAATTTTGTCAATACGCGTTCAAATATCGGGGAAATTCGGTTAATGAGCACGCATTAACTTACAGAGAGAATTTTTGGAAGGGAGGTGGACGCGATGCGGATGATCTGTATCGATGATGAGGAACTGGTGCTGGAACTGATCGTATCCCTTTGCCGGGAGCTGCCGCAGAATCCGGAAGTAAAAGGGTTTTCACGGACGGCACAGGCACTGGAATTCCTGGAGGGAAATTCCGTGGATATTGCGCTTCTGGATATTAATATGCCGGATATGGATGGCCTGACACTGGCGGCACTGATCCGGGAAACATCCCCGGAAACAGCGATTATTTTCCTGACAGGCTATGAGCAGTATGCTGTTGATGCCTTCAGTCTGCATGTTTCGGGTTATCTTCTGAAACCAGTCAGTTTTGAACGATTGTCTGCGGAAGTGGATCATGCGCTTGCAGGCCGTCAGCGGAACAAAACAGAGCATCAGATCACGGTAAAAACCTTTGGGGAATTTGAGATACTGGTTGATGGTCAGGCCGTTGCGTTTTCCAGGACGAAATCAAAGGAACTGCTGGCGTATCTGATCGACCGCCACGGTGGCAGTGTGACAAGAGCGGTTGCTTTCGCGGCTCTTTTTGAAGAAAAGCCTTATGACCGGTCCGGCCAGAAATATCTGGATGTCATCATCCGCAGTCTCCGGAACACGCTGGAAGAAGCAGGTGCCGCTGACATTCTGCAGCTGCAGCGAGGTTCACTCCGTATCTGTCCGGAAAAGATTGACTGTGATCTGTACCGTTTCCTTAACGGCGAGATCAGTGCCATCAATTCTTATCGGGGGGAATATATGAATGCTTATTCCTGGGCCAGTATCACGGAAGCGCTGACAGACCGGATGGCTGCAAAAGGGGGTGGCAGAACGGACGGGTAATCTGACAGATGAATCGGGTTTATTCATCAATGGCAAGGAGTTTATGAAAATGAGCAAGAATAAAATGGATATGCGCGAACTGCGGCCGGAGGAACTGGAGCAGGTCACAGGTGGCGCTTATGTGCCGGGCGTGTACAAACCCGGCAGGTATAAGGAAGAAGCAAAGGCTTTTTTCCGGGACTGCGTTGGACAGCAGACGTATCACGATGCGATCAACAGCGCTGCAGGCAGGAGACATCATTATGTCGCGGCCAGGGCATTCCTGCAGCAGTCCGACTGGGAGAAATTCGTCTGGATCGAGCAGTTCGGCTCGCTGGATGGATATCCGGGATGAGACCGGAACAGGAAAATATGATATAAGGGGGTAAAATTGAGATTTTTCCAGGACACGCCTTTTGTGCTGCCGGAGAAACCTCAATTTGTTACAACTCAGCGATCGGCCAATGAAGCAAAAATACTGACCGGAATGGAGTCCTGCGTTGCTCCGCTCACCATTTTGAAAGG
>CAMNJG010000134.1 GCA_946541285.1 uncultured Clostridia bacterium | reverse complement strand
GTATCTCCTGAGGAAGCGGATACAGAGGACGACGGCAAAAGCGAGCTGGCAAAGATGAAGGAGGCCCAGACCGGCCTCGCGAGCCGCGAGACCGTCGATACCGAGTTCCTGCCGATGGATGAGAGCCTGATCTCCTATCTGATCCCGGACGTGGGTTCCGCGGTGGAGACTTCTTCCTCAACGACACTGGTTTTCCAGCCGGGAGAGACAGAAAAAACGGTCAACTTCCGGATTCTGGAGGATGCCGTCTCAGAAGGCGATGAAATGATCAGCTTTACCCTCTCCGAGGCAGAGGGCGCGGCGGTCTTTACGCCTTCCGTCCTGTCTGTCAGCATCCGGGACGATGAACCGGTGGAGCACTCCCTGATTTCCTTTACAAACGCGGAGTATCAGGCAGAGAGTGGTAAAGTCACCGTGACAGTCAGCCGTTCCGGCGCGGAGTACTCCCTGGTGACGGCACAGATCCGTTCCACGGAGGGCGGTTCCGCAGTGGAAGGAACCAACTACGCCCAGGTGGATAACCAGCTGGAGTTCCGGCCGTACAGCAGTGAAGCGACACTGGAGATCCCGGTCAAAGCGGCTCCCGGGGAGCAGACATATTTCAACCTGGAGCTGTGTGATCTCAAAGGCGGGGAAAGCGGAGAGATCATGAAGGCGATCGCTGTGATCCCGGCGGGCCGGGAGGAAAGCACGGGGGAACTGATGGCAGAGGAGCTGGAAGCAGAACTGATGGCGGCCCCGACGAGTGTGACCATTCCGGGTTTCGGCGCGGAAGACTTTTCCCTGGAACCGGCAGGGAATGACACTTATAAGATTATGGATACTACGAAGAAGCCTGCGCAGGAAGTGGGTCTCTACGTTGTGCCGACCAACGCGAATGCGAGAAAGCATGATTTCGGAGATGGAGGAGACCGCTGGGCCACCTGGAAACCGAATGGCAGCGACGGGTATAATACTCCGATGCGGCGGCTGGAGTATTACAGTTCCTGGTACAGGAATAAAGGTGGCGTAGAGGTAGTCTATGACCTGAAAAAATTCCAGAATTACCAGCAGATTTACCTGGATTTCGCGACAGGGAGCAAATACAACAGCTGCAAATCCGGTCTGTCTTTCTATATGAGAGGTCCTGGCGCGGCCGGACTCGAATGGAAGGACTGGAATATTGGCGCGAATAATCAACGGGCGGTTCGCGGCGCCCAGACTCTGTACCTGGATTATCTGACCAAAAATGGTAGTACAAAAGTCGGCTATATGTCGGGTAAGCTGGTGCCTTCTGCCTGGCAGGATGATGAGTTTTATAACTCGAAAGATATCAATGCCTATACCAAGCGGACGGCAAACGGATGCCTCCGGCCGACGATGTTCCTGTTCGGATACGTGTTCCTGTATCGCCAGTACCGTGTTTACGCGGAACAGCCGGATGAACTGAAATACATCGACAGTGACCAGAACGGGAACGCGGTTGTGGTGAGCCGGAAACCGGCCAGAATTTCCCTGGAAACCGGTCAGAATATCCGTTATCCGTACCAGCAGATCTGCATCACCGATACGGCGCTGGAAGCGGGCGGCTACATCAACGGGACCCTGAAAGGCTACTATATCAAACCTTCCGGTACCAGCGGAAAAGGCTATTTCCTGTCGACGGACCGGAATGTCATCGATCTCAGCGATTCCCTGATGCGGAAGATTGACGAATACGCCAGAGCGAACCGGATTGACGCGGTCATCAAAAAAGACGGCACAAATTATTACATGGATTTATCCATTAAACCGGTGTATGAGAGAACCCCTGTCACGGTAAAAGTCTCAAAGAGTGAAGACGGCGCGTTCCAGTGGGGCATTCTCAATCCGTGGGATTCCCAGGCTCTGAAAACGATGGGCAGTAAACTGGGGATCAGCACCTTCGCGATCAGGACGGACCAGCAGAACGGAACCATCAGCGGTTTTTACGCGGTGGGAGACCGGCTGAATCTGGACGCGAAACCGGTGAATGAGGATTATGAATATACCTCCTGCCATTATGAGGGATTTAAAAATCCGGAAGATACGACAGCAGAGATCAACATGGAGCTCAACCAGCACGGCCAGATGACCGACTGGAAGAAGCTGACCCTGAGCCGCAGCCGGACTGAGCTGAAACCACAGTTTACCAATACCGGTAACTGCATTGAGATCCGTTATGAGAACGGCGCGGATCAGTATTTCTACCTGAGTCCGCTGGCGACAAAGAGCGAGAAAAACGGGAAATTTACCGATAAGGAAGTGCTGCGCGTCGACGACAGCCTGTCAGGAGACAAGGTCACGCCGGTGCTGGGGAAAGCCTATATTCTCCAGGCGATGGAGAATCCGAATGTCAATGACGGTACGGTCCGCCCGGTGTTTACACTGGCGGACGGCACGGTGGTCAGAGGATGGGCAGTGGATATCATCGCGAAGTATACCTCCCGTCAGAATGTCATCACCGTAGGCTGGGAAAAGTACGATCCTGACAAGGTGAAATGGTACAGCCTGGAGGGACTGGTCAGCTATGACAGCGTCACCGTGCGCCAGAGCAGCCAGGAACTGAAAAACCAGGCGGCGAAGAACGTGATGGTGACTGCGGGAGGAGAAGCGACAGAAACCTATAACCGGAACGGTATGTTGTCGCGGACCCTGCTCCGGGTGAGCGCCGGGACTGATCCGGACGGTAAATTCTCCATGAATGGAATCCGCGCGATCCCGGGAGATACGATTTCCATCCTGGTCAGTGATAACGGTGTTTCGCAGGTGGATTACCGCACGCTGCCGGCGAGCCGGGCCGTGGAACAGCGGACTTTTGAAAAACAGGTAATTCATCCGGATTCCAGGACAAATGAAATTGTAAAACACACGGAGGAATGTCTCATCGTCGATCTGTCCGCAGACGGCGGCGACGGAAAAGCCGGGCCGCTGGGAATGCCGGTGATTACCGGTTATACCCCGTATGTGACAGATGTACGCTATCATCTGGATGAGCATACCGCTGACACCCGGAACAACACCGTTCCGATCTACGCGGGGGATTATGTGACGGTGGAGGCGGATGTGTCCATCCCGAAGCTGGGGGACAGGGATGCCGAAGTCAAAAAGGTACAATTTGTCATCTATGATAAAGACAATGAAATCAAGGATACCTGGAACGCGGAACAGATGCAGGCACCGGACGGGCAACTCCTGAATACCTGGTCGGTGACGGTGCCGTATACCCCTCCGGAACAGTCCCCTTTCATGGAACTCAGTGACGGCGACCGGATCTATGTACAGGTAGTCGGTCCGGACCGCAGTATGCTGGTTTCCCATTTCGATGACGCGGGGAATGTCACGGAAGAAGAAACGATGGTAGTGGAGACGCCTTATTCACTGCTGAATACCGGTCTGTCCTTCTTTACCCCGGTGGTGGATGAGATACCTCAGAAGTATGAGTTTTCACAGGACAACCTGGGAAACGCAGATCTGCTCGGAACATTATCCAGTAAAGTGGACAGCGGGAAACTGATAGCGGAGAAGAAATATGTCGATGAAAAAAACAGGGGCACTTCGAATTATACCCTTTATATCGGTTTCGGGGCTTCGGCGGATAACCTGGGGATCAAGAAGCGGCTGAATGAATACAACCAGGTGATCAATGGTGAAATAAAAGGAAAAGCGGCTCAGGAGAATTTCGACAGGCGGTGGGAGAATGAACAGAACAGTCAGGATAGGGTAAATGCAAGACAGAATGCGTTCAGAACGATTGACCATGATCCGGATATGAGTCCGGAGCAGAAAGAAAAAGCAAAAGCAGATTATGATAATGGAAAGAAAGCAGAATATCTCGATGGGGCAAAGAAAAAATCCGCGACGGATTACGGAAAAGAAAAGACGAAAATTTCCGTGGAAGTCAAGGTGGTCATGGCCTGGGAGTGGGTCTACGACCCGGACAGCAATTCGCATAAACTCTGGGCCTTTGGGATATACCTTGCCGCTGCCGGCGGTGCCAACCGTTCCTTCTATTATATAGTCTGTGGCTATCCGTGTTACCTGAACCTGGACGGCAGGATCTCCTTATCCTATGAAGGCGGAAAGGCGCTGGAGGCACAGACCGTCTACGCGAAGGATTTCGCCAGGCAGAATAACCTGAAAGAATACGACAGCTCGGACTATAGCTGGATGACTTTTGGCGCGGACGGTAAGATCAGTATCGGTGCCGGGGTTTACGGGGTGGTCGGTGCCCGCGGCTTTGTGAAATTCAATTTCCTGGGGACCTTTGCCATGCTGAGCAGCGGATGGGATCCGAATGGTGGTGTCAGTTTCGCCCTGGGCGGCGGGATTGCATTTGATCTCCTGCTGACGTCACTGGAGTGGAGTTATACGCTTCCGCCGTGGAAGACGGGGTATTACAGCAAAAAACCGGAGAAGAAAGTGGCGGTGGATAACGCGGATCTGCAGGACGACGGAGAAGCGATCCCTGCGGAGAGTGGCGGGACCCTTTCCCTGAAAGCGCTGGATAATGGCCAGGAGAACTATAATGCCATCCTGGATGACAGCGCGCAGCTGATGTCCGTACTGAAACCGAAACAGGAAGAGACCATCATCGACGGCGCGATGCAGTATGTCCGTCCGCAGGTGGTGGC
>CAMNJG010000133.1 GCA_946541285.1 uncultured Clostridia bacterium | reverse complement strand
CCCGCGACCCACTGGTCCCAAACCAGTTGCGCTACCAAACTGCGCTACACCCCGTCTCATCACCGATGACTCTCAATCAAGTGCGTCAACGCATATTATATTAACACCGAGTACCGATTGTGTCAATATCTTTTTCAAAACTTTTTTAAAATTTTGAAAAACTGTTTTCACAGTAAATCCCCGTCCCGGAGGACGGGGATCGTAGCCTCACTCAAATACAAAATTGCAGCTTGTATTAAAAGTTTCCCTTACTTATTTCTTAGCGCGAGGGTTAACTCTTGGCTTTACTGGGAACGGATCAACTGCCTTAACAACAGCTACCATGAAGGAAACTCTTACGTCGAAATCAGGATCTTCCATGATGATGTCGAGATCCTTAGGAACTGTTTCGCCAACTCTGTCAGCAATGCGCTTTACAGCCCACTGGAAATGGGATCTGTCGCAGAGCTCTGCGGAGTTTCTGAGTTCCTGGATTTCTGAATAAGACAGAGTGCCAGCCTTTTTGATGATTTCGATAACTTCTGCTTTTACTGCTTCTGGATCTTCGCAGACAACATTGTTCCAATAGTCTCTCATTTTGATTTCCTTTCTCTGAAAAACTTTGAATAGTCAATTCCGGAAACGCGCCGGACGGAATTGTCCACAGCGGTACCGGAAACCTGATGGGTTGATTGTAGCACAGTCACTGTTTCTTGTCAAACTCTCCTGAGCATTTTTTATTTCCGACATGCGTCACAGGGTTACTGTTCACGGCCTGCAAAAATACTAACGTCAACGTTGCCGGCTACGTTTGGGGTAGCCTCTGTGACAGGACCGTTCCTGGAAAAACGTCCTGATCACAGAGAACCCCAAACACCCGGCATAAAGGTTCCTGTATTTCCAATATACGCTTCAGGATTGAAAACAGTCGATCAATGGGCCGCGAACTGTAACAGTCACGTGATTACTGTTCAGCAAACGGCCAGTTTGATTCCAAAAAAACGCTGTATCAGGCAAGACTGTTTTGTTTTGAGGCCCCTTTTTAAAACGTTGTACGTTTTGAAAAGGCTGTCCCCAAAACTGTAATACTGCCGCTGACTTGTAACGTCACAGGTAACCGAATTGTAACCAATATGGTACGGATTGTCCTATTGCGAAACTTCGCCCGCTCTACGTATAATATATACAGTGTTTGTTTATCAGATCCCTGTCAGTCCCGGTGATACGGGAATGGAAGCCATTTTCCGCTCATCTGCAGGGATATCACACAAAGTATATAAAGGAGGCAGGAAAGTATGATTTTCCCGGAAAAGTATCAGCTTATACGAAAGCTGGCCAGGGATTTTGCGGAAAAGGAACTCACCAGCGAAATTCTGGATGAAGTGGAAGATACAAAAGTATTCCCGAAGGATATACTGAAAAAAATGGCCCAGGCGGGCTTTTTCGGTATCAAGGTCCCGCGCAAGTACGGCGGTCAGGGATCGGACCATCTCGCGTATGTGGTGACTGTTGAGGAGATCGCGCGTGTCAGCGCGGTCGGCAGTCTGTACGTCAACTCTCCCAATTCCCTGGGGGGCATGTCCATCCTGGTCGCCGGCACAGAAGAACAGAAGATGCGCTACCTGAAACCGATGGTTGAGGGTGATATCGTCATTCCGTTCGGCCTGACAGAACCGGGCGGCGGTTCGGACGCGGGAGACATCCGTACCACCGCGGTAAAAGACGGCGACTATTATATCCTGAACGGACGGAAAACCTTCATCACGATGGCTCCGTTCGCGGATTATTCCATCATTTACGCCAAGATCGGAAAAGGTCCGGGCAAGGAAGGTGTGACCGCGTTCATCGTGGACATGACACTGCCGGGAGTCAGCGTCGGAAAAGAAGAAGAAAAAATGGGCCTGATCGGATGCGCGACCAGTGATGTCATCCTGGAGGACGTCCGTGTGCACAAGGATAATATTCTCGGTGAGATCGGCTCCGGTTTCAAGGACGCCATGCGTTGCCTGGATGTCGGACGGCTCGGCGTCGCGGCGCAGGCAGCCGGTGTCGCGCAGGCATGTCTGGACGAAGCAGTCAAGTACGCGAAAGAAAGAAAACAGTTCGGCAAATTCCTGTATGAACATCAGTCCATCGCTTTTATGATCGCTGATATGGCTACCAAATTAAAAGCCGCGAAGGAACTCGTATACGACGCCGCCCTTACCAAAGACCACGGCGGCAACACAACGATGGCCAGTGCCATCGCCAAATATTACGCTTCGGAGATCTGCAACGAACTGGCTGCGAAGTCACTGCAGATTCACGGAGGATACGGCTTTGTCCGCGGATTCAAGATTGAAAGACTGTACCGTGACAGCAGAGTCTTCACGATTTATGAAGGTACCAGCCAGATTCAGCAGATTGTCATCAGCAGGCAGTTGTTCGGAAAATAAAGCAGGAGGTTTGTATGAAAATCATTGTCTGTATAAAACAGGTTCCGGATACCAATGAGATTAAAATCGATCCGGAAACAGGAACCCTGATGCGGGACGGAGTTCCCAGCATCCTCAACCCGGATGACGCCAATGCCGTAGAAGCCGCCCTGCAGATCAAAGACGAATATCCTGACACGGAAGTGGATATCCTGACGATGGGACCCCCGCAGGCGATGTACGCGCTTCGTGAGTGTCTCGCCATGGGAGCGGATAACGCTTTCCTGCTGAGCAGCCGCGCCTTCGGCGGAGCGGATACCTGCGCGACCAGCACCACTGTCGCCGCCGGGATTGAAAAAATCGGTAACTACGATTTTGTATTCACCGGCCGTCAGGCCATTGACGGTGATACCGCCCAGGTAGGGCCTCAGGTCGCGCAGCGCCTGGGTCTGCCGATCGCCACTTACGTCCAGGCAATCCGTGAAATGCGCGAGCGCAGTGTAATCGTCGAAAGACAGCTGGAAGACGGATACGAAGTCCTGGAAGTCCAGCGTCCCTGCCTGCTGACTGCCGTGAAGGAATTCAATACGCCGCGGCATATGACAATCATCGGGATTGAAGATGCCTACGAAAAAGAAATCACTGTCTGGGACGAAAACGATGTCCATCTGGATCCTGCGGAATGCGGGATGAATGCCAGCCCTACCAAAGTCATGCGCAGTTTCACACCGCCTCCAAAAGGCAAAGGCGAAATGCTGGAAGGAACTGTGCAGGAAATGGCGCAGATGCTGGCGGACAAACTGAAGGAAAAGCATTATCTGTAATCAGGATCACAGGAGGAGCGAAATGTCAATTATTGTTCATCAGGACAAATGCAAAGGATGCGGACTTTGCGTAAAGAACTGTCCTTTCGACGCCATGCTGATGGCAGATAATGTTCCCGTCATCGGAGACAAATGCACCGAATGCGGTGCCTGTCTTGAAACCTGCCGTTTTGACGCCCTGGAACAGACAAAGGTCGAAAAAAAATCCGTACAGAGCATCGAAGATTACCATGATGTCTGGGTTTTCGCGGAGCAGCGTGACAATCATCTCATGCCGGTGGTTGTGGAACTGCTGGGAGAAGCCAAACGCCTGGCTTCGGAAATCGGCTGCCGGGTCTGCGCCATCGTCTGCGGTATGAATATCGAGCAGCTGACCAACGACCTCATCGGCTATGGCGTGGATGTCGTCTATTACGCGGACCGGCCGGAACTGAAACATTACACAACGGACGCCTATACCAAGGTGATCTATGAAGCCGTTGAAAAATACAAGCCGGAGATCCTGCTCATGGGTGCCACCCATATCGGAAGAGATCTCGGCCCAAGCATTGCCGTGAAATGCCGTACCGGCCTGACCGCTGACTGCACAAAACTGGAAATCGACCCGGTCGACAAAAAACTGCTGCAGACCCGTCCTGCCTTTGGCGGGAATCTGATGGCGACCATCATCTGCGAACATAACCGCCCGCAGATGGCCACCGTCCGCCCGGGCATCATGCAGAAGGCCGAATATGTCCGGCACGGACACGGCGAACGGATCGAACTGGAAGTCGAATTCTCAGACGACGAACTCAGGGAACGGGTACTGCAGATCGTCAAATCCGCCAGAGAAGCCGTCTCCCTCACGGACGCGGATATCATCGTCTCCGGCGGCCTGGGTGTCGGTTCCGCGGAAGGCTTTGAACTGATCCAGAAGCTGGCGGACCGTCTGGGCGGAGTCGTCGGCGCCAGCCGTGCCGCGGTTGACGCGGGCTGGAAACCGCACAGCTACCAGGTCGGACAGACGGGTACCACCGTCCGGCCGAAAATCTACTTCGCCTGCGGGATTTCCGGCGCCATCCAGCATCTGGCCGGCATGCAGGAATCCAAATGCATCGTCGCCATCAACAAAAACGAAAGCGCCCCGATCTTTGAAGTCGCGGACTTCGGTATTGTCGGGGATCTGTTCAAAGTTATCCCGGCATTCCTGAATGTCCTGGACAACGTAGAATTCTGAGGAGACGCCGCATTTGGCTGCTTCTTTCACAAAAGAAACCCGGTTTCCCGGAGCTGCACGCTCCGGGAAACCGGGTTTCTTTTTAAAGATTCTTCACTGCGCTTCGCTCCGTTCAGAATGACAGAACAGCACCCCGGATTTCCGGAACACCACAGCAGGATGAGACGAACATTTGCAGCAGAACCCCTATTCTTCAGAAAATTCTGTTTTTTCTGATCAGATCAGCGTTTCCAGTGATCGCCGGCAGATCAGTGATCCGCGTTCTTTTT
>CAMNJG010000132.1 GCA_946541285.1 uncultured Clostridia bacterium | reverse complement strand
AAAGGGAAGACTTGCATCTATGGGGAATCTTTGCATCAGACCTACCAACGGCTCACTTCGTTCGCCGGGTTAGGTCTTGAAGGTGGCGACGCTGACGATTTTGCGATATAGGAAAGTGCAGTTGACAAACTGCTCTGATGGGATAAAATAAAGAAAAAGGTGCCTGCCGATAGACGGTCAGTCCCTGAGGTTTAATAACAGATATGGCCGCTATTCTTTACCAGGGAACGGGCGGCTATTTCTGTTTCTTCTCATCATTGTGATGAATATCTTTGCCAATCTGATAACCGATGGCAAAGCAAGTCCCGGCAAAACCGAGAATACTGATTACCAGAGCGATTATGTCCATTGGTTCAGCCCTCCTTTCCTTCGATACTCACATTTCTGTGGCGTCCTTGTAGTTGGAGGGTAACAGCCCTCCGGAGTGGAGGGACGAACCGCCTACCGTGTCTCAGGCAGGTACTTTTATTCAGTATAACAGCGACGAGTTTGATTCTCAACAGAAATCCTGTCATAAACTTCTGTTTTTCAAAGGTTATTTTAAATCACTGAAAATTATTCCTATCTCCGTATAAATCATCCCCTTTTTCTCGCGGTCGGAACGCATCAGTAAGAACGCATCCACGGTCATGGACACGCCAGGAACCGGAACTTCCGGGAATCCGGCAGGCATGGCCGCTTTTTTATTGTAATCCGAGGGATACTGCGGCATAATACAGGTATTGGGAGTATTTCCATAATAACCACAGCAGAAATCTGTCAGACAGCACGAAACTTCGAAAAGGAAAATACCGGTGAGTAAAAACAACAGAAAATACAGGGAAGAAAAAAAAGAATGGCGGCATTTCTTTACAGATGCCCAGCTTAAAACAGCAGAACGATATGTGAATAACGGGAAGGTACGTGATTTCGAAGAAAATGGACTGGCTGCGGCAGCCAGGGTGACAGGGAAATCTGTATATTATCCGGTGATTCAGGGAGCGCCGACATGCTATTCAGAAGATTGGGATGAAGAATATTTTTACTGTACCTGTTCGGTCGCGGATCCCGGGCGAAAAACCTATTATGGTTATACACCATCGAAAAAAACCTGTCCCCATGAAGCGGCAGTGTTGCTGATGTGGGAGCAGAAACACGGTCCATGGCAGTTCAGGGAAACTGACGAAGAATGGGAAGCCAGAAAAAAAGTAGAAGAATGGGAAAAAGAACAGAGACGCAGGGAACAGATCCGGGAAAAGGAAGAAAAAGAACTCAGGACCCTGTCGGACTGGAGTTTTGCCCCGGATGAAAATGATGAAAAGGATCCGTTTTTCAATGTCCCGGTATTTGTCGCCGGAAAAGCTACGTCATTGTACGCACTACACAGCGCGGCAGGTTATGTGCAGAATAACAGCGTTTCCTTTGATTCTGAACCGAAACTGGTCTATGACCGGAATGGCCGGCAGGCGTTACAATGTAAATTTCATATTGATGATGAGTATGAGAGTGAGCGGGTTTCCCTGACAGTCACTTCTGATGATGTTACCGGACGAAAATGCAGCTGTAAATCATACTCCAATTATCACGGGATCCCTTTGAATGAGAAGGCCGTGTTATATTGCGGACATGAAATCGCTGCGCTGGATCTGGCATGGAAATATATTCTGGAGAACGATCCGGGAGATGTGACGGATCAGAGTGCGGAAACGCTTTTTTCAATTCTGGACGGGAAAGATGTTTTCGATACGCCGGAAGCGGAAGAGTCTCAGAAGGAAAAGAAAAAGGTGATTTCGATTACTCCGAGGATATTGATCCAGGAGAATGGGATTTCCCTGACGTTTAAAATCGGGAAGCAGGGAGCAGGCAGAACCTTTATCCTGAAAAACTTCAGAAAGCTCCAGGATGCGATTGAGGAAGAAAAAACATTTTCTCCCGGGAAAAGCCTGACGCTGGATTTTTCAAAAGAAACGACAGATGATGAAAGTACCGTCTGGCTGGAGTATATCCAGGGGAAGATTGGTGACGCGGACCGGCTGAATGACCGTCTGGAGCGATCCCGGTACGGGTATTACAGCAGGGGTGTGGCCGTACAGAGCAATGAACGTCTTACCGGAGCGGCACTGGATCAGTTTTATACCCTGGCAGAGGGGATGGATCTGGAATATGAGAAAAAACCGGATGGCAGTAAAGGAACGGTCCATATCGGGAACATCCATTACAAGCTGTCGCTGTATGGAAAAAATATAGAGCTGGGAGCCGGACAGACGGAAGGAATCTCTGTAACCGGTGAAGTACCTCTCATACTCAATGGCCAGAAGAAAAAATATCTGGTGTCTGAAAATACAATAGGAGAAATCACGGGTTCCCAGTGGACCGCATGGAGTCCTTTCCTTCAGATTGCAAATCCGCATGGAAGCATCCGGTTTGAGATCGGGAAAAGCAGACTTGCGGAGTTTTACTACCGTGTACTTCCGGGTTTGGTGGAGAGCCCGTATATTGAATATTTTGATGATACCAGTGACGCCGTAAAAGATCTGCTCCCTCCGGAACCGATGTTTACTTTTCGGCTGGATCTGGAAGAGGATCGCTGTACTGCTGTCTGTGAAGTGGCTTATGAAGATACCCGGTATCTTCTTTCCGGTCGGAATATAGCGGGCACGGGCAGCTACCGGGACCAGAAACAGGAAGAACGGGTGGTACGCTGTGTGAAGAAGTACTTCCCGGAATATGATCCATCCAGACAGATGTGGATGAGTCACACCGGAGATGACGCGGTTTTTACCGTTATGGAGGAGGGAGTTTCCAGGCTGAAGGAAATGGGAGATGTCCTGGTCACGGAGCGTTTTTCCTCCCGGACGGTGAGACGTGCGCCATCCGTGACATTCCGGGTGTCCGTTGACAGCGGGCTCCTGGATATCTCCCTGTTATCAAAGGAAGTGTCTCCTGAGGAACTTCTGCAGGTGTACAACAGTTACCGGCTGAAGAAAAAATACCATAAACTGCAGGATGGCAGTTTCGTGGATCTCAGTGGTGAAAACACATTTTCTTCTGTGGAAGAGCTGGCAGCGGAACTGGATATCTCTGTTGAGGCTCTGATTTCAGAGAAGAAAACGCTGCCCATTTATCGTGCCCTGTATCTGGATCATCTGCTGGAAGAACATGAGGAACTGGTTAACAGCAGAGACAGAACCTACCGGGCCCTGATCAAGGGATTCCATACGATCCGGGACGCGGACTATGATGTTCCGGAAAATCTGGAGGATGTCCTGAGGCCTTACCAGGTCTACGGACACAAATGGATGAGGACCGTCTGCGAAGCCGGATTCGGAGGAATCCTGGCCGATGAAATGGGACTGGGGAAAACACTGGAAGCGATCAGTGTGATGGAATCCATGAAACAGGAAGGTACACTGGAAGCGGCACTGGTAGTCTGTCCCGCTTCTCTGGTTTATAACTGGGAAGAAGAGATCCAGCGCTTTTCGAAGGGACTTTCCGCTGTACCGGTAGCCGGGACAGCAGCCGTCAGGAAAAAAATACTGAAGAATTTCGGTACGGAGAAAAGCGCGGATGTGTACATTACCAGCTACGATCTTCTCAGGTCAGATATCGCCATTTACAAAGAACTGCATTTTTCGATCATGCTGATCGATGAAGCCCAGTATATCAAAAACGCGAAGGCGGCGATGACAAAGGCTGTCAAGGTAGTACACGCGGATAAAAGAATGGCGCTGACCGGCACACCGATCGAAAACCGGCTGGCGGAACTGTGGAGCATCTTTGATTATCTGATGCCGGGTTTTCTGTATGACTATAAAACTTTTTCTGAACGATATGAAGTGCCGATTACGAAACAGAAAAATGAGGCAGTGACGGCGAAACTGAAAAGTATGGTCGGGCCTTTCATTTTAAGGAGGCGGAAGGAAGAAGTCCTGAAAGATCTGCCGCCAAAGCTGGAGGAAGTCCGTTACGCGAGGCTGGAAAAAGAGCAGCGGAAGCTTTATGACGCGCAGGTTCTGCGTATGAAGGAAATGCTGAAGAACGGCAGCGGTCAGGGGGAGGATAAAATCAGAATCCTGGCGGAACTGACCAGAATCCGGCAGATTTGCTGCGATCCGGGGCTGCTGTTTGAAGATTATCAGGCGGAAAGCGCCAAGCGGGAAGCCTGTATCGAACTGGTCAGAAACGCCATTGGCGGCGGGCACAGGATGCTGATTTTCTCCCAGTTTACTTCGATGCTGGATCTTTTGGAAAAGGATCTTGAAGCAGACAAAATCCCGTATTATAAAATCACCGGAGCAACGCCAAAGGTGAAACGGATTCAGGATGTCCACGCTTTTAATGAAGGCGATGTGCCGGTATTCCTGATTTCCCTGAAAGCCGGAGGTACCGGGCTGAACCTGACGGGGGCAGACATGGTGATCCACTATGATCCGTGGTGGAACCTGGCGGCCCAGAATCAGGCAACGGATCGTGCGCACAGGATTGGCCAGACAAAGACAGTAACGGTTTACCGGTTGATCGCCAGGGATACCATCGAAGAGAAAATCCTTCAGATGCAGGAAGCAAAAAAAGACCTGGCAGACGCGATCCTCAGCGGCGAACAGCAGTCCCTGATGTCCCTTACGGACGAGGAACTCCTGGCATTGCTGTGAGAAACTGATTTCCAACAGGGTATCCCTCTGTAACCCCTGTCAGATTTATAAAAGGAATTACACATAGAAGGGTTTTGTCAGAAAGCATCGACGGTCATGGACACGCCAGGAACCGGAATTTTGTACAGTTCAGTGTTTGGCCAGAATTCTGTAAAAAAACGCTGCTTCTAACAGTGT
>CAMNJG010000131.1 GCA_946541285.1 uncultured Clostridia bacterium | reverse complement strand
CTGTTCATTCTGGATGAGAAAACATTCGGACCGACGATGGACTCCCAGGAACAGATGATTCCATAACAGGTATATATTGCGCTCTCCGGGGCTTTGCAGGACATGGTATCTGCGGCATTGCATGATCATTTTGACAATCACCATACATTCATATATAATACGAATGTTAGGGTACAAATGATGGAACGGACTTCGGGTCACATCCTGATGATGTCTGAAGGAAACAGAGAGGACCACTGATTTCAGAGGCAGAATCTGAGATTTTCCTTTCAGGCAGAGCAGGGACCGCGGAACCGGCGCATCGTTTGTCCACGGCAGCCCCGTGCCGATGATTCGGGAATCAGTGATCTGTATCGTTTTCAGAGAAGGAAGTCAATGTTACATTCAGCGATCGGCCCGTATGATCAAAAAGGAAACTGTAGTATTACTGCTGGCAGCATTTCCTCTGTTTATGGCCGAACATGGAACCGTAACAAATCATCTTCCCGGCAGAAGAAGAGAGGTAATGAGAAATGAAATTTAAAAGAATGCTGGCCGTCTCCGCGGCCCTTGTGATGGCACTTACCGCATTGACAGGCTGTGGAAGCAGCACACCAGCGGATGGTTCCGCGGCAGCAGACGGCAAAACCTACCGCATCGCGACAGATACAACTTTCGCGCCGTTTGAATTTACAAACGAAAGCGGCGAATTCGTAGGCATTGATGTCGATCTGCTTGACGCGATCGCCAAAGATCAGGGCTTCAAATACCAGCTGGATTCCATCGGTTTTGACGCAGCCCTGGCTGCAGTTGAATCCGGACAGGCAGATGGTTTTATCGCCGGCGCCAGCATCACGGCCGAACGTCAGAAAAAGTTTGATTTCTCCGACGAATATTATGATTCCACCGTCTGCGCCGCTGTAAAAGCAGACAATACCGCCACTTCACTGGATGATATCAACGGCAGTACCGTAGCCGTCAAGACAGGAACCATGAGCGCCAGCTGGGCAGAGTCCATCGCGCCTCAGTATTCCCTGAATCTCACATATTTCGATGATTCCGCGATGATGTACCAGGCTGTCAATTCCGGCAGCGCTGTTGCCTGCTTCGAGGATTACCCGGTTATGGCTTACGGCGTTTCCCAGAACAACGGTCTGAAGCTCCTGGTAGAGTCTGAGGATGACGCGTTCGCGACACCTTATGGTTTCGGTGTCAAGAAGGATCAGAACGCGGAACTTCTGGAAATGTTCAACGAAGGTCTGAAAAATATTCAGGAAAACGGAACTTACGACAAGATCGTAGCGAAATATACAGAAGCAAAATAACCTTCTGCGCATTGTCTGATCCGGAATCCTGAAACCGGAACATCGGCAGGGCACCGGGCAGCAATGATGGAAGGACCGTTCCTCAGTGTTCAGCAGAAACACATGGACAGTCATCAGGACAATGATAAAAGTGTCAGAGGCGTCTTCTCCGGGAGCTTTCCGGAAGACAGGTATGGGTGCCGGTCCGGCAGGCAGAACTGTTGAGCAGAAGCCTCCGGCACTTTTTTATTTTTTATTGTACGAGAGTATTGGAAAATGAGGAGAATTCTTCATTATGGACTTATTCAGAGTGTTAACGGACGCAAGTCCGCTGTTATTAAAAGGATTGCGGATGACCGTGGGAATCACGGTACTGTCCCTGATCCTGGCCATGGTTCTGGGCGTCATCACCTGTCTGTTCGCGATCTCAGAATCAAAACCGCTGCGGCCGCTCAGATGGCTGGCCGCGTTTTACGTCTGGCTCATCCGGGGAACCCCGATGCTGGTACAGGCGATGTACATTTTCTTCGCGATGCCTCAGCTGCTTGAGATTATCAGCGGCCGCAATGTACAGATCAGTGTCTTTACCGCCAGTCTGGTAGCGCTGACCCTGAACGCGGGTGCGTATCTGTCAGAAATTTTCAGGGGCGCCATCAACGCGGTAAACAAAGGACAGATGGAAGCCTCCCGCAGTCTGGGACTTTCCTATGGTCAGTCAATGATCAAAATCATACTGCCGCAGGCAGTGCGGATCTGTCTGCCGTCCCTGGTCAATCAGTGCATCATCACGCTGAAAGACTCCACGATTCTGTACGCGATCGGTCTCGCGGAAGTCATGTATTATGGAAAGATTTACGTAGGCAGAACCTTTGAGAGTCTGGCGACCTACACCTGGATCGCGATATTCTTCCTGGTTGTGGTTTCGCTGCTTTCCTTTATATCCAAACGTATTGAGAGGAGGCTGTCGCTGTAATGGCTGTCAATCCATCAGAAATGAATGAAAAGAATATGGCCGCGGATACCGCTGAAACGGCCTCAGAGGAGCAGACCGTGGCGAATGGTCATAAAGAGAAGCAGATTGACCGGAGTGATCCGAAAATTGTTGTCAGAGGCCTGAAAAAAAGTTTTGGAACGCTGGATGTCCTGAAGGGCATTGACGCGGAGATCGACGCCGGCGAAGTCGTGTGCGTGATCGGACCGTCCGGTTCCGGGAAATCCACATTCCTGCGCTGCCTGAATCTGCTGGAAACGCCGACTGGCGGAGAAATTTTTGTGGACGGGGAATGCATTACCGACAGGAGCGCGGATATTAATAAAATCCGCCGTCATATCGGCATGGTATTCCAGCAGTTTAACCTGTTTCCGCATATGAACGTCCTGGATAATATTACCGTTGCCCCGACGACGCTGAAAATTCTCTCGAAAACAGAAGCAGAGTCCAGGGCCAGGGACCTGTTGGGACAGGTGGGTCTGAGTGATAAAGCGGACTACAAACCTTCGGATCTGTCAGGAGGCCAGCAGCAGCGTGTCGCCATCGCCAGGGCCCTGGCGATGCGTCCGGACATCATGCTGTTTGATGAACCGACATCCGCGCTGGACCCGGAAATGGTCGGAGAAGTACTGGGAGTTATGAAACAGCTGGCATCGGAAGGCATGACGATGGTGGTTGTAACGCATGAGATGGGCTTCGCCAGAGATGTGGCGGATCGTGTGTTCTTCATTGATGAAGGGATCATCATGGAGCAGGGGACACCGGAGCAGGTGTTTGGCAATCCACAGAATCCGAGAACGCAGTCGTTCCTGAAAAAAGTACTGTGAGAAAAAGCATTTTCAGATCGTATGGTAAAGGATCTGGAAATGCTTTTTTATTTGTTATCGTTCACGGATTTTGGAAGTACCGGCTGCAACACAGCCAGCTGCGTTTGGGGCAGCTACGGTACTTCCACAGCATGTTCCGGGTCTGATCACAGACGGTCAATGGGCCGTGAACAATCATTTTTATTTTTCTGTTCTTTTTTTGTCGCGTATTTTAAGAGAAAATTCAGGAATGCGGTCAGAGAAATTCAGCTTTTTTTCAGCATTGAAATTGACGGTTTTTGAAAAAAATCGAAAATTCCTTAAAAAAATATTATTTTTATGTATACAATGCCGGGAGGTACTGAAATTTCAGGAATTTTCATGTCTTTTTAAGAAATGAAATAAGACATGAAAATAATATATTTTATTAAGAATGAATGATGATTTTAAGCCCGGTGACCGATAAAAACTTGACAAATGTCACGGAAAACGCTATTATTATACGCAGTTATTAAAAAACGCCGCGTATTCGGCATTGCGCGGCGGGGATTCTAAAATCAATTTTTCATCTTAATTGGTTTTTTTCGTGTAAAAGCTATTCAGAAAGCACGGATCCAGATCCGCAGTACACCAGGCTGATTTTTCAGCAGGGCGTTGTGTGTACGTATTATTAAATGTCAAGAAAATTTTCCGATTATTCTCCAATCAGATCTTTTTCAAAGCGGGTCAATAATATGTTAAAACTGGAAACTGGGAGTAAGAATATGATTTTGAGTAAAAAACGATTATCAGGTAAAAAGAAGTTCACAAGTCTGTTTTTATCCATGACATTAGCACTGACCACATTCGCGGCGGGAGGAATGACGGCGTCGGCTTCGCCGGAAGCAGCCGCGGCGGGTGTGTATGTAAAGCAGATGGGAAGAGGTTACTGTACACTTGCTTCTGCGGTTGATATGATGCGTTCCAAAATGTATATGGAAGGCAATACGTCATGGCCGAATGTTACGCAGGAAGGTGTGAAAAGCACAGCCTGGCGTAACGGTCTTCTTCATCAGTTCACTTATTACGGAATGACAGTCACTTACAGTACCAGCACATGCAATACGAAAAGTGCGCTGATCAATCTTCTTAAACAGCATCCGGAAGGTATTGAAATCTATATCCGTGATCTTCCGCACGCTGTTCTTCTGACCAGATATGACGCGTCCAGCGGCAATTTCTACGTCGCAGATCCGGTTTACGAAGGCGAAAGAACACTGATGGAATCCTGGGAAAGAAAAGCAGGATCCACGCAGGCTGCAGTTATCAGTACGATTGATGCTTACTGGTACATCTCCAGTTACGCGAATACGAAAGTTCCTGGCAGTAAGACAGGTTCGACCGCGTCAGCCGGAGAGATGGCAGCGCCTGTGATCAATGAAACCGGTTCCTCCGCGGGCCAGCCGGTCGATGTTGTTCAGACACCGGTCAGCACGATTGAGGATGTTACTGAGCCGGAACCGGTTCAGACCGATGTCGTCAATGACGAGGATGCTCCGACAGTTGATCCGGACGATGTCGTCGTAACGGATGAAAACGATATAGCCGGTACGGTCAGGGCTTTTGAAGCAACCCGGTCGACAGTTCAGCTTCCTTACGTTAACGATTACAGCACGACATCCTTCCAGGATGTTGACAGAAATGCCTGGTACGCGCAGTCTGTCAAAGCGGCATACGAAATGGCCATGATGAATGGTATCTCCAGT
>CAMNJG010000130.1 GCA_946541285.1 uncultured Clostridia bacterium | reverse complement strand
TCAGTCTGTGAATCTCATCGATAAACAGTACGTCATTTTCATCCAGATTGGTCAGAATCGCAGCCAGATCACCCGCCCTGCCAATTGCGGGACCCGACGTGATCCGGAGACTGACATTCATCTCGTTGGCGATGATCCCGGCCAGTGTGGTTTTCCCCAGTCCCGGGGGACCATAGAACAGCACATGATCCAGGGGTTCTCCTCTCTGTTTCGCCGCCTCTATGAAAATCGAAAGATTCTCCTTTACTCCCGGCTGACCGATATAATCGTCCAGACGCTTTGGTCTCAGACTGAGTTCAATATCTGCGTCTGCCTCCGAATATTCAGAATTTGTGATCATTTCCTTTGCCAAGTCCGCTGTTCCTCCTGTTTCCTGTCTGTCCTGCTCAGTTTTACCTGATGCAGCGTTTCGTTCGCCTTTTTCTTAGGGAAACACTGATTTATTCCGCTACCTGTTTGTCATCCTGAGCGTAGCGAAGGATCTTTCACCTTCTCCTGTTTTTCTCAGAAGCGTGACAGCTGCTTCAGTGCTGATCGGATCAGTTCTTCCGCTTTCGCGCCTTCTGTATAAACGGAGGCAACTGCGTCTGATGCTTCCCCCCGGATATATCCCAGGGCCATCAACGCGCTGATCGCGTCTTCGCGGGCTCCGGCGTCTGGGCTGATGCCAGACGAAGTTTCCGTATTTTCTTCCACAGAAAGCGACGACTCCTTAATTTTGTCTTTCAGTTCCAGGATAATCCGTGAAGCTGACTTTTTTCCGATTCCCTGCGCCCGTGTCAGCGCGCCGGGATCATCAAACAGCACTGCCTTTTTCACCTCCTGTACCGAAAGAGCGGACAGGATGGACAGAGCGGCTTTATTGCCGATCCCGCTCACCGTTGTCAGGAGCATGAACATTTCCAGTTCCTCATGCCGGTCAAATCCGTACAGGCTGACTGCGTCCTCACGTACAGCCAGAAACGTGTAAACCGTAATGCGTTCTTCCGGCTGTGCCAGAAAAGCTGCAGACGACAGTGGCATACTGATCTCATAGCCGATCCCGTTATTTTCCAGAATGATGCCACCTTCCATTCTTCCGGTGACAATTCCCCTGATATATCTGAACAAGTCTGAATCTCCTTCTCAGAAAATGCTGATTGCTTCTATTCGTTTCTTCGTGTTTTATCTCCGGCAGTCAATGATCCAATCAGCGCTTTCCTTCGCTTTATCCCCTGATAATCCTGAAATCATCTTTTTCCTTACGGGAGCGGTCTGTTTTTTTCCGGTCCTGCTCCGCGCGGAGGGCTTTTTCCACTGCCATCTGGTAGCGGCTGCTTCCGTGATGGGAATTCGCGTGACAGACGGCAACCGCCAGGGCATCCGCCGTATCATCCGGTTTTGGCACTTTCTCCAGTCCCAGGATCGCCTTAACCATCTGCTGCACCTGTTTTTTTTCTGCCCTGCCGTAGCCTACCAGCGCCTGCTTAATCTGCAGCGGGGTGTATTCCGCTACTTCCAGGCCGGAATTGACGCAGGCGAGCACCGCGACGCCTCTTGCCTGGCCGACATTAATGACCGTCTTTGCGTTTGTGTTATAAAACAGTTCTTCCATCGCGGCACAGTCCGGTTCCGTATCCGCAATGATCTCCATCAGTGAAGAATACAGATATTTCAGCCGCTCGGGCATCGGAGCCGACGGGCCGGTGGCGATACTGCCGTAATCCAGTGTTCTGAAACGGTTTCCGTTCTGTTCAATAACGCCATACCCCATCAGCGCGTAGCCCGGGTCAATGCCTAAAATCCTCATAGTCCTTCTCCTGTCTGAAACCATATTATTTTATTTTACCACAGGATCGGATAAATACCAGAGGATAAAGAAACCATCGCGTCATAAAAACATCCACTGTCCATCAGAAAAGAAACTATTTCCGCATCCGGCACACTGCATGATTTTTTTTGCTGATTTTCCGAATCCCTCTTCTAAAATTTGTAAAAAGCCGTATAATGAATGCATACGAATGCATATAAAGCTGGAATTCACAAGGAGAGAGACTTTATGAGATATTCAAGACAGGACAAAATCATAGAGCTTATCAAAAATAATGAAATCGAAACACAGAGCACACTCGTCGCCATGCTGGCGGATGCCGGTTACCAGGCGACACAGGCCACCATCTCCCGTGATATCAAGGAGCTCCGTCTGGTCAAATCGCTCTCTGATTCCGGCAAATACATCTACAGTCTCCCATCCGGCGAGCCCCGCATACAGCCAACGATCCGCTATGAAAACATATTCCGGAATACCGTCAATTCGATCGAATCCGCCGGAAATATCCTGGTCATCAAAACCGTGTCCGGCTGTGCCAACGCTGCCGGGGAAGCACTGGATCTGATGGAAATCGAAGGCATCGTCGGGACACTGGCCGGGGACAATACACTGTTTGCGGTCGCGGACCTGCCTGAACACGCTGCTGAGATCGCGGGACAGTTGAGGAGCATACTGGTTAACGAATAAATATCCATCGCCAGAACAACAGGAGCCAATATGTTATCACACATTTATGTTAGAAATTTCGGGCTGATCCGGGAAATTGACACTGATCTTACGGAGGGTCTCAATATCATATCCGGCGAAACCGGTACAGGGAAATCCATGATCATCCAGGCCATCCATGTCGCGCTGGGAGGACGCGGAAGCGCCTCCATGATCACGGATGGTGAGAACCGGGCACTGGTACAGCTGGTCTTCACACTTCAGGATTCAGAAATACAACCGTTCGAACGCTATCTGTCCGGTGATAACGACCATGAGCTGATTTTTACCCGCGAGCTCTCCCGTTCCGGCAGAAGCCTGGCCCGTATCAACGGAGAAATCGTCAAAGTCGCGGAACTGTCTGACGCTTCACGGAGACTGGTGGATATCCACGGCCAGTATGACAATCAGTTCTTCCTGGATCCGGAACGGCACGTGGAGATCCTGGACAGCTTTGCCGGTCAGGATCTTCTGCCTGTCAGAAAAGAACTCTCGGAAGCTTTTAAACGCTATACGGAAAAGCGATCGGCACTGAGCCGCTTCCGTAAAAATCGCAGCGAATATCTGAGGGAACGCGATTTCATGAAGTATGAGCTGGATGAAATCAACACCTGTCATGTCCGTGAAGGCGAAGATCAGGAGCTGGAAGAACGTATCCATGTTCTGAGCAATGCCGAAAAAATCTATGATGCTTTAAATGAAAGCTACCGGATTCTGTATCAGAGTGGAATCGATAAATGTGTCAGCCTGTTATCAGGCATCGCGGAATACAGTGAAACCTACGCCCGGCTGGGCAGCCAGATCGCGGACTGCAGTTATACTCTGTCTGATCTGCAGGAAGAACTGCGCGTCGCGAGGGATCAGTCTGAAATGACTCCCGGTGAACTGGATGAAGCCATCACCCGCGTCAGTCTGCTGGATAACCTGAAAAGAAAATACGGCGGTACCCTGACCAGCGTCCTGGAACACCGGGATGAGTGCGCGCGGAAACTGGCCCTGACGGAAGATTCTGAAGAACTGGAACAACAGCTGTCCGAAGAATACCGGGAAGCCAGAAATGAAGTCCTGCGCCTGTCAGCGGATCTCTCCCTGAAACGTAAAGCAGCCGCGGCGCTTCTTGAAAAGACCATGAAAACCGAACTGGCTGAACTGAACTTCCGTAACGCGGATTTCCTGGTTCAGTTTACTGAAAAGCGGAATCAGAAAGATCAGCTGCAGCTGAGTGCCGGCGGAACCGACCAGATTGAGTTTCTTTTCTCTGCCAACAAAGGAGCGGCTCCCCGTCCCCTGGCGGAAATCGCGTCCGGCGGCGAAATATCCAGGATATCGCTGGCGTTCAAACGGATTACCAGTGATCATGACCATACCGGCACTATGGTTTTCGATGAAATCGATACCGGGATCAGTGGACGCACGGCCAGCATCGTCGCCGCGAAAATGCACATGATCGCACGCTCCCATCAGATACTCTGCATCACCCATCTGCCGCAGATCGCCGCGGCGGGAGACAGTCAGTACCTGATCAACAAGACAGAAGATGACGACGCCAGCTACACGACGATTTCGCCGCTGGACCACAACGGGCGGATCGAAGAAATCGCCCGGCTGCTGGGTGGCACCAACATCACGGAAACCACCCGGAAAAGCGCGGAAGAACTGCTGGCCGCATCCCACAGTAACAATTCCGAAAACCGACCGGAACAGGAAGTGGTGTCACAGGGATAAAAACAGGATATAAAGGCACAGAAGCGGAAGAGGTTTCCAGTCCTGAAAAACCTCTTCCGCTGTTTTATGAGCGGAACTGACTGACAAACAGACTTACGGATTCCTCCAGGGTCCTTCCCGCTGTTTCCAGGACCAGGTCCGCGTACTTTTCATACAGAGGAACGCGTTTCCGGTACAGTTCCTCCAGATTTTCTCCCGGATTCATCGCGATCCCCCTGGTCTGGATATTATTCAGCCGGCGTAGAATCTCCTCCAGAGGAAGTTTTATATAAACGACCTTTCCGATCGATTTCAGATGCGCCATGCCCCGTTCGCTGTAAACGGCGCTGCCACCTGTTGCGATCACTGAATTTTCCGCCCCGACACGAAGCAGGATCTCCTCTTCGGCCCGGAGAAACGCCTCCATTCCCTCCTGATCAATCAGCTCCTGAAGCAGTTTCCCGGTATGCTGCTGAATCATCAGATCCGTATCAATAAACGACATCCCCAGCGTCTTCGCCAGAATGACCCCCAGTGTGCTCTTTCCGCATGCCGGCATCCCGATCAGTATTAAATTATCCATCGTCTCTTCCCGTCATCCTTATAAAAGAAAAAAGCCGCTTCGCCGGAAAGGCGGAGCAGCTTTCTGTATACTAT
>CAMNJG010000129.1 GCA_946541285.1 uncultured Clostridia bacterium | reverse complement strand
ATATTACTCCTGGCTGTACTTTGAAAAGTGATTTTCTGATTAAATCAGTGTTTCCCCAGAGGGAATTATCCGAAGTTCCGACGTCCGCGACCGGATCGCTGACCTGGTCAGGCCTTGTCAAAAAAACGATATTTTACTGTTTGTGAATCTTCAGATATCGAGAATCGCTGCATCAGGCATGACTGTTTTGTTTTCGATATACAAAAAAGACGCCTTTCCGGCGTCTTTTTCAAAGATTCTGATGACTTTTCCGACAGACAGGAACTCTGCCGGGCTCCAATATCAGGAATGAGCTGCAGAAGATGGTGCTTATACTGCCTTGAAACCAACCGCTGTGAATTCCTTCATCGCCTCATCGGTCTGGAGGAAATCAACAAATGCCTGGGCTGCTTCCTGGTTTTCCGCATTCTGCATCACTGCCGCCGGGTAAATGATTTTTCCCGCGAGTTCCGAATCCGCTGTCGCGACAGCTTTCATACCGGCAGAATACGCATCTGTGCTGTAGATAATCCCACAGTCCGCAGCACCGTTCTGAACCTGGGAAGTGACTTCCTTTACATTAGAACCATAGGTTACAATTCCTTTGCTGACCAGATCCGCTTCACTGACGCCAAGGTTTTCAAGAATTTTGGAGGTATAGGCACCTACCGGTACGTCAGAGTTCCCCATGCAGAAGATCAGGTCATCACTGCTCTGCGCGCTTTCCAGTTTGCTGACAAAATCATCCCAGCTTGTAATCTCACCTGCGTTATCTTCAGAAGCTACCAGAACCGCGGTGTTTTCCAGAAGATCGATACGGGAACCATTCAGGACATAGTTTTCCCCGAGACATTTGTCACTGCTGCCATCCAGTTCATCCATCTGTTTCTGGGCAGCGGAAATGAATACATCACAGGAAGCGCCCTGTAAAATCTGCGTTTCCAGGGTACCGGAAGAATCATACGTTGCTGTCACCTTGCAGTCCGGATTCTGTTTTTCGAAAGCGGCGATTACCTTATCCAGGGATTCTGTCATAGAAGCTGCCGCCGATACATAAAGTTCTCCGGAAACCTTTTCGGCAGCCGCGCTGCCGGAACTGCTTCCCGCGGAAGAGCTTTCTTCTGTGGAAGTACTGCCGCATGCTGTAACCGCAAATACCATTGCCAGAGACAATCCAATCGCTAAAATTTTCTTTTTCATGGTGAATACTCCTTGCGCCTGATCTGACGCTCATTAAAAGAGAAATGAAAATAGTTGTTATATGAAAAAATGCTTCCGCTGGATGCTTTCACATTTTTCATTCATACTGTGGGGACCTCCTGATCATCAGGAGCTGATGCCGCCGCATCTTTACATTGACAACATTCTTTCCGGCAAAGGGCGCGAAATCTTCTTTTTTTACGGTTACATGAAGCCAGGAAAAATCATCCGCTGCGTCCATCGGACGGTCATTGCCCTGAGGCGTAAGCAGCAGAATCATTTCATTGATATTATCAATCGCCTTGCCGACCCGGAAACAGACGGTGTCGTCAGTCATTTCCGCTGACAGCTGGACCGGCTCCGGCCGCAGCGCTGCCAGTTCAGTATCTTCATCTGTCGGATACGGCAGTACCGCGTCCCAGTCCAGCGCGCGGAAGTGGCTGTCGTCGATTCTCTCCACCCGGGTAAAATTACGGAATCCTGTCAGCTTCGCGCTCTGATATGTAGGCGGATTCTCAAACAGGTTTTCTTTACTGTCAAAGCAATCCTTATGACCGTCTACAATGACCGCGATATGATCGCTGATCCGGTACACTTCATCCCGGTTATGTGACACAATGATCGAAGTCCCGTCAAAGCTTTCCAGTACTTTCATCAGTTCCTTCTCCAGCTCCCAGCGCAGGAAACTGTCCAGCGCCGAAAAAGGCTCGTCCAGCATGAGGATCGAAGGCCTGGAAACCATGATACGCGCCAGCGCCACCCGCTGCTGCTGCCCTCCGGAGAGCTGCGAAGGCCTGTGCTGCTCCAGCCCGTCCAGATAAAAACTCTTCATCATTTCCCGGGCGCGCTGCCTTTTTTCTGCTTTCGGCAGGTCAAATCCTGTCATTCCCATCATGATGTTCTGTTCTACCGTCATGTTCGGGAACAGCGCGTAATTCTGGAACAGCAGTCCGACGTGCCGTTTCTGCGGCGGAAGATTAATCTTCTGACGACTGTCAAACAGAGTTTTTCCATTGACACGGATATATCCTTCGTCCGGTGTGACAATCCCGGCGATACATTTGAGTGTCATACTCTTGCCACAACCTGACGCGCCCAGCAAAGCCAGGACTTCATTTTCCGCGTGCAGTTCCAGATCCAGAACAAATCCTCCAAAATCTTTTTTCACTTTCATATCAAGGGACATCTGTTCTTCTCCTTAAAGGCTCTGCTCCATTTTCTTTTTCCGGTATCCTTCTTTTTTCTCAAAAAAATTCACAGTCAGCAGAACAACCGTAGAAATCGCCAGGTTGATCATTACCCAGTGAAACGCTCCGGCATCATCATCTGTTCTCCACAGCTGATAAACCGTTGTCGAAATCGTCGCTGTCCTCCCGGGTATATAGCCTGCCACCATGGAGGTGGCGCCATATTCACCCAGCGCCCTGGCGAAAGCCAGCACGGTACCGGCGATAATCCCCTGCTTGCAGTAAGGCATCATGATTTTCCAGAAAATACTGGTATTGGACAAACCCAGTGTCTGCGCGGAATATTTCAGCGTCATGTCGAAACTTTCAAACGCGCCGCGCGCTGTCCGGTACATCAGAGGAAAAGCGACAACGGATGAAGCAATGATCGCCGCGTACCAGGTCATGATAATCCTGCGGTTCAGCAGATCCATAATCCATCCGCCCAGTGCCGAGTTCGGGGACAGAACCACCAGGATAAAATATCCGACTACCGTCGGCGGCAGTACCATCGGCAGTGTCAGGATGACATCCAGTACGCCCTTTACCAGTCTCGGCAGACGGGCAATATAATACGCGCAGGCGATTCCGAGAAAGAACACAATCACTGCGGAAAACAGCGCGATTCTCAGCGAGTTATAAAGTGGAAACAAATCCATAATCCGTTCTCCCTTGATTTCTCTGATTTTCCGCTTTCCGGAATGATATTATTCCATTCTGCGGTTATGAACCTTACCAAGTATAGCAAACACATTATGTGTTTTCAAGATTGTAATTGGTTTTGATTGGTTTAGTAGTATTTATGTATTAATTTGAATTGATTGATTTAGATTTGGATATAGTGTATTTTTTTGAGGCAGAAGGTGTCTTGACACCAAATAAAATCAAACTTATTCTCCTGAACCTATAAAATTTAAATAATTATATACCAGACCAAATACTGATTCTGGGCGAGCACGGAACAGTAACGATTTTAACCGTATTCCGGGTGATCTCTGAAAAGCAGATGCATCCGATTCCGCAAAGTGATATACTTTTCCTGATCTGATTATCAGCTGAAAAACACAGAGATGAAGGTGCGTCTCCCGCCACTTCATCCGACACGATTTCAATACGATTTATGATAATGATACAGAAAAACACTCAACAGGAAGGAGCGGCGAAACGGAAAATCTCCCCGTCACCCGCATTGTCCAGATTCAGGCAGCTTTTTCAGGGTCAGAACGATCACAGGCCACACTCTTCCTACGGACTGGTCCGGCGCATGCTTTTCCGCGCGATCATCAGGCTCCGACATTCCTACTATCACCTGAAGATCTTTTTCCGCTGGATTTTTCTCGCTCTGATCATGGGGATTCTCTGCGGGCTGGTCGGCGCTTTCTTCCGGAAAGCACTCGATTTTGCCGCTGTTTTTTCCGGAACCCACAGCTGGACACTGTTTCTGTTACCGGCAGCCGGGCTGCTCATTATTTTTTCCTATAAAATCATGAATAACCTGGATGATCAGGGCACGGATTCCATCCTCCGGTCAGCCAGGGGAGAAGCCGTCACCCGCTTCTGTACAGGGCCTCTGATCTTTCTTTCAACTTTCCTGACGCATCTCTGCCGGGGATCCGCCGGCCGGGAGGGCGCCGCGCTTCAGATCGGCGGCAGTATCGGCTCTTTTCTGGGGCGCCGGTTCCATCTTGGCCAGTACGAGCATCAGATGGCAGTCATGTGCGGTATGAGCGCGTCTTTCTGCGCTTTGCTCGGTACGCCCCTGACGGCTGCGGTATTTACCATTGAGGTTGCCGGTGTCGGTACGGTTTTTTATGCCGGGCTGGTCCCATCGGTACTGGCTTCGATGACCGCGATGGTCACCGCCCGCTTTTTTGGAGTGCAGCTGACGACATTCCCTGCTGCTGCCGCGCAGGCTCAGGATCCTTCGACACTGCTCCGCGTCATCCTGCTCTCCATGATCATGGCACTGATGAGTATTCTTTACTGCAGCTCCGTACATACAGCCCGGAGCCTCTACCAGAAGTATTTCTCCAGTCCGTTCATACGGATCGTGGCTGGCGGAATCCTGGTCATCCTGCTGACACTGCTGTTCGGAACGGATAAATACAATGGTCTCGGCATGCCTGTGATCCTGGAAGCACTGCAGGGTCACGCCGCTCCGCAGGATTTTCTGCTCAAACTGCTCCTGACCGCCGTCACACTGGGGGCCGGCTATAAAGGAGGCGAAATTGTCCCGACCTTCTTTATCGGAGCGTCCCTGGGATGTACACTGGCCCCCCTGCTGGGCCTGGATCCGATGTTCGCGGCGGAAGTCGCCCTGATCGGCCTGTTCTGCGGTGCCGTCAACTGTCCCATCGCTTCGATCCTGCTCAGCGTGGAACTGTTCGGCGCGGACAATTTCCTTTTCTTCGGCATCGCTGCCGCGGTCAGTTATATGCTCAGCGGTTACTACAGTCTTTACAGCGGGCAGAAATTCATGAATTCCAAACTGCTGCCCGTTTCCTTTGAGAGAAACGC
>CAMNJG010000128.1 GCA_946541285.1 uncultured Clostridia bacterium | reverse complement strand
ATGGAGCCTGATCAACACACATTGCTGATCAGGAAATAGCCGCCTTCATCTGGCGGATGTAATCGGTGACAGGACCGATGGCGTCGCGGCCATGCTGTGCAATCAGCCGGACGATAGCAGAACCGACGATGACGCCGTCTGCGTACCGGCTCATTTCCTTTGCCTGTTCCGGCGTGGAGATGCCGAAACCGATGGCTGTCGGGATGTCCGGATTCGTCTTCCGTACCAGATCCGTCATCGTCCCGAGATCTGTGTTGATCTGAGAGCGGACTCCTGTGACACCGAGTGATGAAACACAGTAAAGAAAACCTTCTGCTTCGGCAGCGATCTGACGGATGCGTTCCTGGGAGGTCGGGGCGATCATACTGACCAGTTCCAGACCGGCTTCACGGCAGGCCGGCGCGAATTCTTCTTTTTCCTCAAATGGAATATCCGGCAGGATCAGGCCGGCGACACCGGCATCCGCGGCTCTTTTCAGGAATTTTTCCGTGCCGTAGGAAAAAACCACATTCGCGTAGGTCATGAATACCATCGGGATACGGATCTGCCCGCGGAGACGCTGCAGCATGTCGAAAATCTGATCGGTATGGACACCGGCGTTCAGTGCCCGGAGATTCGCGTCCTGGATAACCGGCCCTTCTGCGGTCGGATCAGAAAAGGGAATCCCCAGTTCGATGAGATCCGCGCCTGCTTCCGCAATAGCCGGGAGTAATATCTCAGTCGTTTCCAGATCCGGGTCACCGCAGGTCAGGAACGGGATAAACGCTTTACCGTTCTGAAAGGCTTCTTGAATCTTAATCATGTAAATCTTCTCCTCTGTATCTGGCGATGGCGGCGCAGTCTTTGTCACCGCGTCCGGAAATATTGATGACCACGATCTGATCGTTCCGCATAGACGGGACGATTTTTTTCGCGTACGCGACAGCGTGGGCGGATTCGATAGCCGGGATGATCCCTTCCATACGGCTCAGATATTCAAACGCTTCGACGGCTTCTTCATCTGTAACCGGAACGTATTCCGCCCGGCCGCTGTCATGCAGCATGGCGTGCTCCGGCCCGATGCCCGGATAATCCAGACCGGCGGAGATAGAGTAGACCGGAGCGATCTGTCCGTAGTCGTCCTGGCAGAAATAGGATTTCATACCGTGGAAGATTCCCAGCCGGCCGGTACTGATCGTCGCCGCAGTTTCAAACGTGTCGATCCCGCGTCCGGCGGCTTCGCATCCGATCAGCCGGACAGAAGGGTCATCGATGAAATGATAAAAAGCACCGATGGCATTGGAACCACCGCCGACACAGGCAACCACAGCATCCGGGAGTTTCCCTTCTTTTTCCATGATCTGTTCTTTAATTTCTCTGGAGATCACCGACTGGAAATCGCGGACAATGGTCGGGAAGGGATGTGGCCCCATGACAGAACCGAGACAGTAATGGGTATCGTCGATCCGGCTGGTCCATTCCCGGAAAGTCTCAGAAACCGCGTCCTTCAGAGTGCCGGTTCCGCTTTCCACGCCCCGGACTTCGGAGCCGAGGAGACGCATTTTATAGACATTGAGCGCCTGCCGTTCCATATCGACTTTTCCCATGTAGACGACACACTCCAGTCCCAGGAGCGCCGCGGCGGTGGCAGTGGCGACGCCGTGCTGTCCCGCGCCGGTTTCGGCGATCAGGCGGGTTTTGCCCATTTTCTTTGCCAGCAGCGCCTGGCCGAGCACATTATTGATTTTATGGGCACCGGTATGGTTCAGGTCCTCCCGTTTCAGGTACACTTTCGCGCCGCCCAGGTCTTCCGTCATTTTCCTCGCGTAGTATAAACGGCTGGGCCGTCCGGCGTATTCATTGAACAGTTCTGTCAGTTCCCGGTTGAATTCCGGATCGTTTTTAAAATGATGGTAGGCTTCTTCGAGTTCAATCACAGCGTTCATCAGGGTTTCCGGGATGTACTGTCCACCGTGAATGCCGAATCGTCCTTTTGTATTACTCATGTCTGGTCTCCTGTCTTTGATGATTTGTCGGTTTTTGTACATTTATTTTTTCATAGAGATGTACAGCTCCTGAGTCTGCTTTCTGTATCTGGTAAAAAACCGTGACATCCGAATCGTTTTTTACAAATCAGCGTCTGCCTGCCGGACAGCTTCCATAAAGCTCCTGATTTTTTCCGGGTCCTTCATTCCCTCTGTTTCCAGGGAAGAACTGGCATCGAGCCCCCATGGATGGCACAGCCGGATGGCGTCTGCGGCATTCTCCGCTGAGATTCCTCCTGCCAGAAGGAAATCGCGGGATACTTTTTGGGCCAGTTCCCAGTTGAAGCGGGTCCCGGTTCCGCCTGCGCCGTTGTCCAGAAGGATGAGATCCGCGGAAGAAGCGGCGGCCTGCGCGGTGTCTTCCTCTGTCCGGACACGGATTGCTTTGATGATGGGTAAAGAGGTCTGTTTTCGCAGGTTTCGGATATACGTATCGTCTTCACTGCCGTGCAGCTGGATCAGATCCAGGCGCACAGTTTCCGCGATCCGCAGGATTTCCTCCGGAGCAGCGTTGACGAAAACCCCGACGGCCCGGATGCTGTCCGCCAGCTGCGGGCGCAGTACCGCGGCGGTTTCCGGGTCGATATAGCGGCGGCGGGACGGGTCGAAGATGAAACCGGCAAAATCCGGCAGGACTTCATTGACGTAAGAGATGTCTTCTTTCCTGCGCAGGCCGCAGATTTTGATTCTGGTGCGTGTCATGACGGGATACCCCGCAGTTCCCGAAGCATGGATTTCCGGTCGGCGGCTTTCATCAGTGTTTCTCCGATCAGTACCGCGTTGACCCCGGCTTCTTCCAGGCGGAGGATGTCTTCCCGGTTTTTGACGCCGCTTTCTCCGACAAAGAGGATCTCGTCCGGGACCATTTTCCGCAGACGGATACTGTTTTCAAAATCGATCGTGAAGTTTTTCAGATCGCGGTTATTGACGCCGATGATCCGGGCACCGGCACGGAGCGCCATGTCGATTTCTTTTTCGTCATGTGCCTCTGTCAGCGCCGACAGACCGAGCGAATCGCAGAGGTGCAGATATTCCTGCAGCTGAGCGGGAGTGAGGATCGAGCAGATCAGCAGGACGGCAGAAGCGCCCAGTAATTTCGCCTCGTAGATCATATATTCATCAACCGTAAAGTCTTTGCGGAGACAGGGGATGTCAACGGTTTCGCTGATTTCTTCCAGATACGCGTCGCTTCCCCGGAACCAGCGCGGTTCTGTCAGGACGGATACCGCGGCAGCGCCACCCTGTTCGTAGTCTTTCGCGATCTCAAGGTATGGAAAATCCCCGGCTATCAGGCCTTTGGACGGGGATGCCTTCTTACATTCACAGATAAAGGACATGCCGTCCGCGCGGAGAGCGGATTCAAATTGAAACGGCTGTTTCGCGGCCGGTGTGTCGAAGCGTTTTTTTTCAAAGACCATGGCGCGGATTTCCCGGAGCGTTTTTTTCTTTTTTGCCTCACGGACCCGTTCTTTGGTATATTCCGCGATTTCGTTCAGGATGTTTTTTTCGGACATCGGTTTTCCTCACTCTGTTAATGGCTCTGATTGCTTGCGGCAACAAACGCGTTCATTTTCTCTGTGGCGGCACCGCTGTCGATCAGTTCGGCGGCCTTCCGGATTCCTTCGTCAATCGTATCGGCCATGCCGCCGATATAGATGGCGAGGCCGGCGTTCATCAGGACGATGTCTCTTTTTGGACCGGTTTCTTCACCGGAAAGAATCCGTCTGGTCAGTTCCGCGTTTTCCTGTGGGGTTCCGCCGATAATATCTTCTTTGGTGCCTCTGGCAAAACCGAAATCCTCCGGCCGGATCGAATACGTCCGGTACCAGCCGCCGTTCAGCTCGCAGACCGTGGTCGGGGCAGAGATGGAGACTTCATCGAGACGGTCCTGTCCGTAAATGACCGCGCCCCGTTTGACGCCCAGACGGGCCAGGACTTTGGCGACAGGTTCTACGAGATACTGATCGTAAACACCGAGGACGAAATAATCCGGAGAAGCCGGGTTAGTCAGCGGGCCGAGGATATTGAATACGGTGCGGATGCCCAGTTCGTTCCGGATCGGACCGACGTATTTCATGGCGATATGGTATTTCTGCGCGAACAGGAAGCAAAGGCCGACATTGTCAAGCATGGTCACGGCTTTTTCAGGTGGGATGTCCAGGCTGGCACCCAGTGCTTCGTAGCAGTCTGCTGCCCCGGAAAGAGAGGAGGCAGCGCGGTTTCCGTGTTTTGACACTTTGATGCCGGCAGCGGCAATGATGAAAGAGGCTGTCGTTGAGATGTTGAAACTGTGGGCTCCGTCACCGCCGGTTCCTACGATTTCCATTGTCGGTTTGTCGTAGTGGACGGGGATGGCTTTGTCCCGCATTGCCGCGGCGCATCCGGAGATCTCGTCGATTGTTTCGGCCTTGGTGCTCTTGGTGGAGAGGGCCGCGAGAAACGCGGCGTTCTGTGTCGCGGAAGTATTTCCGCTCATGATTTCGTCCATGACCTGGTAGGCTTCGTCATAGGTCAGATCCTGTTTGTCTACGATTTTGACGATCGCTTCTTTAATCATTGGATGGTTTCCTTTCTGTTTTCTTTGAAAGTATCAATTTGAGAAGGTTCTTCGTATTGATCAGTAAAAAACTGCAAGTCATATATTTTATCGGTTCTTCCCATCTATTAGTAATGAATAGTGAGTAGTACATTCTGTTCTGTCATCCTGAACGGAGCGTAGCGGAGTGAAGGATCTTTACAAGATTTTTCGTCGCTCCTCAGAATGACAAAAAATTACCTTTTGACCATAAAATCCATTACATTTGTTTGTTGATCGACATTTGGAAAGGTGATTTTCTGAATAAATCAGCGTTTCCCTAACTCGATGAAATTCCGGAGCATCTGTGCTCCACAGGGGGTCATGAT
>CAMNJG010000127.1 GCA_946541285.1 uncultured Clostridia bacterium | reverse complement strand
TCTATCAATGTATTGAGTACGGAAGAAAATGACTGTCTGCATTTTCATTTTCCGTAGAAATTCCTTATACTACAGGAGGATTGTAAATGGATTACCATTACGTTGAAAAAATCGATCCGGCTATCGCCGCGAGCCTGAAACGGGAAGAAGACCGGCAGAGGTCAAAGATTGAGATGATCGCGTCAGAAAACTTTGTAAGTCCTGCAGTCATGGAAGCTGTCGGCAGTGTACTGACGAATAAATATGCGGAAGGATATCCGGGAAAACGGTATTATGGAGGATGTGAATTCGTCGATGAGGTGGAAACTCTGGCCAGGGACCGGCTGACGGCACTTTTCGGCGCGGACCACGCGAATGTGCAGCCTCACAGTGGCGCGAATGCCAATGTTGGTGTGTACCAGGCGGTCCTGAATTATGGGGATACTGTACTGGGAATGGATCTTTCCAACGGGGGACATCTGACGCATGGTTCGCCGGTCAATTTTTCCGGGAAATCCTATCATTTCGTATCCTACGGTATTGATCCTGAAACGGAACGGATCAATTTTGATGAGGTCAGGAGACTGGCGAAGGAAACAAAACCGAAACTGATCATCTGCGGCGCCAGCGCGTATCCAAGGGTGATCGATTCCGCGAAATTCCGCGAAATCGCGGATGAAGTCGGCGCGATTCTCATGTGTGATATGGCACATATCGCGGGACTGGTCGCGACAGGCTATCATCCGAATCCTGTAGAAAACTGTCAGATTGTGACGACAACCACCCATAAGACGCTCAGAGGCCCGAGAGGTGGTGCGATCCTCTGTACCGAAGAGTATGCGAAAGCGGTCGACAAGGCCATTTTCCCGGGACTGCAGGGAGGCCCGCTGATGCATGTGATTGCCGGAAAAGCCGTCTGCTTCCATGAAGCAGCCCAGCCGGAGTTTAAAGAATATATCGGACAGGTTGTCAAAAATGCGCAGGTGCTGGCCGAGAGTCTCCTGTCAAAGGGATTTGACCTTGTTTCCGGAGGCACGGACAATCATCTGGTGCTGGTCAACCTTGTCAGCAAGGGACTGACCGGGAAACAGGCAGAGCATCTGCTGGATCTGGCCAATATTACGACAAACAAAAATACGGTTCCAAATGACCCGCAGAGTCCGTTTGTGACCAGCGGCCTGCGCCTGGGAACGCCGGCCATGACTTCCAGAGGCTTCAGGGAAGAGGAAGTCAGAAAAACGGTGGAAGCGATTGCCCTGGTACTGGATCATCCGGATGATGAGAGAAAGCTCGAAGAAGCCAGAGGGATTGTCAGAGAACTGACAGATGCGAATCCTCTTTATGTCTGATGTCCTGCGTCCGGGGCCTCAGTAATCTGTCCCGGTCCGGCATGCTTTCGGGCGGAGGAATTTATCGGAGTATACAGCGCCGGGGAATCCGGCGCATTTTTGTATCTGCCGGGGGCAGAGCAGAGAGATGCCTGTTTCCTGCTGGCCTGCTGACAGGAAACGGTTGAGATTTTCCGGGGGAGGTATCTTATGTTTACCGCGAAGAGACTGGATCAGCTTCACCGGACTTCTGAAAAGATCCATATCGATGATCATTCGCAGATTGTTTTCATGTCGGATATTCACCGGGGCGATAACAGTGTCAGCGACGAATTTGGACAAAACCGCCTGCTTTATGAACACGCTCTTCATTATTATTACAGTGTCGGTTATACTTATGTTGAGATTGGTGATGGCGATGAGTTGTGGGAGGTGTCCGACTACCGGTATATTGTACGCGCGCATCCGACTGTTTTTGAGCAGCTTCGTGATTTTCTGAAGAGTGACAGGCTGATCATGATTTCCGGAAACCATAATAATCAGATTGTGAAGCCTGGTTTTGCTGGAAAATACATGGAAAACACGTATGATGAATTTCTGGGTGAAGTGACGGAAATCCTGCCGGGAATCAGGCCGGTAGAAGCGGTGACGTTTGTATATGATCCGGATGGAAGGGAAATCCTGGTAACTCATGGACATCAGGGAGAACTCGTCAATGATTATCTGGCGCCGGCAGCGATGTTTGTCAATCGTTATCTGTGGCGTTTTATTCATAAAGCCGGATTCCACTATACTGCCAATCCGACCAAAAACCGTTACAAACAGGCCAGGCGGGAAAAAGTTTACCGGAAATGGCTGGAAAACAATAATCTGATGCTGATTTGCGGGCATACGCACCACCCGCGTCTGTCGAATCCGGAAGAAGTGGCTTATTTCAATACTGGATGCGCGATTCATCCACGGGGAATTACCTGTATTGAGCTGACCTTTGGGGAACTGTCCCTCGTCAGCTGGAATCTGCAGACGAGGCAGGACGGGATGATTTATGTCAAAAGAAATGTCATGAAGGAACCTGTCCGGATTGAAGACTTTACGGAAAAAGAATATGATAGATACTAACAGGCAGTCGTGTGGATTTGTACGGAGGTTTTTGACAGATGAGAGAAGCCATACTGAAAAGGCTTTCCAGAAGAACCTATGGAGAACCGCTGGACGAAGCTGAAATCAGGGAAATTAACAGTCTGATACAGGACATTAATAAAAAGACAGGACTGACGCTTTTTCTGGAGACCCATGCGGAAGAAGCATTTGCCAGCAAAAAATACACAAAAGGGTTTATTCATCACGCGACAAGTGTCATATTGATGAAAGGTCCCTCCAATCTATCCAACCTGAAAGAGAAGATCGGCTATTATGGAGAAGGACTGGTGCTGGACCTGGTAGACCGGAATTACGGCACCTGCTGGGTGGCCGGCACGATGGACCGCAGTGTTTTTACAGAAGATGACAACGAGACACTGGTCTGTGTACTGATCGTTGGAAATGTCGGAGTGCAGGATGTTCCCGAAAAAACAGTCCGGAGCATGATCCGGATGAGTGTCAAGAAACCGCAGGAAATGATCGAGGGGGATACGGAGATCCCGGAATGGATCATGCATGCGATGGACGCGGTTGTGAAAGCTCCCAGTGCGATGAATCGTCAGAAGCCGTTTTTCCGCTTTTCCGGAGGGATTCTGACAGCAGAGGTCCCGGACGATTATGTAATGGACCTGGTGGATCTGGGCATTGCCAAGAGGCATTTCGTGGAAAGTTCGGGAGGCTGGTTTGATTTTGGCAATGGCGGTGCTTATCATTCCGGATCAGAAATCGTATAGATTGTTTTTTACAAATGTGATACAATAATTTGTATACTATCATATCAGTCAGGCACATCAGAAAATCGCAGCTTCATCCGTAAATCGCTCTGCGATCGGGACAAAGCGGAATGATCTGCATATTTGAATCATGGTTTTGAAATGAGGTCGTTATGAAATGCACGAACTGCGGAAGAGACATCAGAGAATCTGATACTTTTTGTCCATATTGTGGTGAGCAGCTGTCGTACAATGACGGTTATCCTCGTGATCCGGGCAGGCAGAACGGTTATGGGCAGGCTGCCTCCCCTTCGGGATACCGGTCAGAATCTGTTGCGGCATCATCGAAAGGTTCCTTTTCCGGGATTGCAGTGATTGTGGTTATCATTCTTCTTCTTCTGGCAGTGCTGGGGATCATGTTCTGGCTCCTGCACAACAGAACGCCGGATCCTGAAGATATGACATATGACGAGCTGATTGCTGAGTATGGGCTTGTCCGTGATGATGGAGATTCAGTAAAAACTGCCTATAATGATGGTGTCCGTATTGAGTTTGAAGACATTTCCAGGGGAAATTCCGGCTACAGGGCGACAGCATTGATTTTTACTCCGGATATGGAAAAAATCTATGACAGGACTACGGATCCTGATGGCATCATCAACCAGCTGGAAAGAACATCAGACGACGATCTGCAGAGAACAAAGAAACTGGTGCTTATCGAAGGAAAAAGCCGTCTCCTGTCGCAGAATTCTGCGGAGGATCTGAGAGAGCTGATCGATCATCAGTTTGTGACCATCAGTGAGTATAACAGTCAGAAGCAGGTGGCTGCAGAATCTTCAGCTCCGTCAGATTCTTCATCGGATTCCGGAAACACAACTTCCAATACTTACAACAACTATACGTATAATGTTGAGGCGCCTCCGTCGAATTCAGGTACGCCGGAACCGGAGACTTCCACACCTTCAGCACCATCTGTATCGGATGCCGGTTATATAATTCCGGACAGCAGTTCACGCTATATTTCGTCTTCGGAGCTGAATGGTCTTTCCAGATGGCAGTGCTGTATCGCGAGGAATGAGATTTACGCGAGACATGGGAGAATGTTCGAGCGGGATGATCTGCAGTCCTATTTCGACGGCTGTTCCTGGTATACACCGACTGTTGCCGCATCTTCATTTAATGAAAATGTACTGAACAGCTACGAAAAAAAGAATATTCAGACAATTAAAGCCTATGAACAGGCTCATGGATACCTGTAATGATCAGGCAGAAAAGAAGGGATGACGATGATAGCAGATCATGTATGCAAATGGGTGGAGAATCTGAAACCGAGAGTCCGGCAGTACCTGTATTATCAGGATACGCTGGAAGAAACAATGGAGAAAATAAAGAATCTGCAGGGCAGGGAAAAGCTTGACTGTGCTTTTCAGATGATCGGAGATTTTTTCAGCAGTGACTTTTATAACGCGGATTTTGATCCCTGGCCGGATCTGGATACGCGGATTGATACCATCGAGGATCTACTGAAACTGGTTGAAAACGATATCGACCGGAAAAAACTTGAAAACAGCGTCGAATCCATTTTCCGGGAGGAAGAAGCCGCGCAGGAAGGGACAGAACAGCTTCTCGACCAGCAGCAGAAGGCGTTTTTCAGCATGATGACCGATGCCTACGGAATCAATGAATTCTATAATACGGTCGAGCGATCCAAAACCGAAGTGACGGAGATTCTGGCAAAGGAAGGACTGCCGGAGGGCTCCGGAAACAACGGAGAGGTTCAGCCGGAAATCGAGTATGATTCAGAGGGAGCAGAATCCCTGAAAGCCCGTCTGGCAGATATTCTTGACGGTCATGTCGATTCTTTTTAAAACTTCAGAGACAGTTCGTTTGCGCCATCCTGTCATGAAACAAAACCAGGGCAGTTCCGGAAAACGGAGGAATGATCTTCC
>CAMNJG010000126.1 GCA_946541285.1 uncultured Clostridia bacterium | reverse complement strand
TTGATAAAATTCGGTTAATTTTCTGCAAGGTTTTTAACATATTTTCCTGAAAACCCTGCAGAAATGGAATCCGGAAAATGATTGGTCACCTGTTTTATTCTTTTTCCGGTTTTTCAAAGGCGACCCGGGGATCATTGTCCTCCAGGACATAGATAATGCCGCGCCGTTCAAACCCCAGCTTCCGCAGAAGATTCTGCATCACATAATTATCGCCATGAGTGTCAATGCGCAGATGTCCGCACTGTTCGTAAGCCCAGTTGATACAGAAGGATCCGATCCCTTTCACGGAACCATCTCCCGCGATGCGATGCACCACCCCATACGGTCTGTCGTTGATCCACTCGCCGTCATGGATCACCCGGTACTGAGGATCGATGCCCTCTCCATAATTGTAATAAAACACACCCACCACACGTCCGTCTGCCTCACAGACATAACTGTGCTGATCGCGGATATCCTGACGGATCAGCTCTGCCGGCGGCCAGTTGGTCCTTCCCCACTGGTTCGGATTGTCATGTGCCGCCATAAATTCCCTGGCGTAAGCATAGATTTCCATCACTCTGTCAAAATCTTTTTCGGTGGTATGCCGGATATTCATTATTCTTTCCCTTTCTTTGAACAAAACTGATTCATACGGAAACGACGGGCACAATGGCTGCCGGATATCCGGAAAGCTCTGCAGTCAGAACATTTTCCCGGAACGTTTCTTTCACAGAGCTTTCTCCAGACGTGTCAGCCTGACATAATCTGAATGATCAGGTAAAAATCCGGTGCAGGAAAAACACGGTATCCGCTCTGGAACAAGGTGTCTGATTGCTGACCGTGATATCGATTCCGAAAACCCTGCCGCTGCTGTCCTTCGCCCAGGCTTCCGCGGCACCGTCCCAGCCGTCCTTTCCCGGATTCTTTGTACGATACAGGAACGTGATGATATGCCGTGTACTGAGCGTATCGTCCGGCGAGAAGGTCGTCGCGGTGGTTCCTTTCGTAATCCCGTTTTCAACTGCCCACAGGACCGCTTTGTGATAATACTCAGAAGACGACACATCCGAAAACGGATTGCGGGTACTGGCCGGTTCCGGATAGCCACTGGCCCTCCACAGGAAGGTCACGGCCTGCCCTCTTGTAACCGTCATATCAGGCCCGAAATGAGTCTTATCTATACCATTTGTCACCTGAGGTTTGGCATGATAAGCCCATTTCACCGCGTCCGCGTAATACGCGCTGGCCGATACATCTATAAACTCATCGATCGGGTCTTTGACGCGATGATCACACTGAAACGAGTACGATTTTTCCTGTCCATTGCTGAAACGCACCTTTACCGTATGCTTTCCTTCCGTCAGAACGTTCGTATCCAGTACATAATGGAACGGGTAATCACGGACCGTCCCGGCGCTCTTTCCGTCCAGGAACCATTCCGCGCTGAGCCTTGAACTTGAATAAGTGTACGCCGCCAGCGTGACTTTTCCGGAAAGTTTCTGTCCCTTTTCCGCCAGCAGTGTCGGCATTTTTGTGTAGTACGATGCTTTCCCGTCCCGGCTGTGCAGCAGGGTCGGATTCCCGGCCACTGCTTTGTCGAAAGCGGACCGGACACCATAAGCCGCTCCCTCCCTGAGGGAAAACAGCTTGTCCGTCGAGCCGAAATCCGTATCCGAATAAACGATCGCTTTGATCTGTGGATACAGCATCGTCAGATAAGCATAGGCTTTTTCAATCCTTTCCGACGCGAATTCCGCGATATTTTTTCCTTTATCCTGCCACGCGGAGCCGCCTTCGGTAATGATCACCGGTTTATGATGCAGATCGGAAAGATGGACTGTCTGCTGCACATTGAGCAGCGCGTCTCCGTACTGATTGACCCCATAAAAGCCATCCCTCGCGGTATCTCCATTATTCGCGAAGCGATTATAGTAAAGCGAACACCCGATCCAGTCAACATAGTCATCTCCCGGATAAAAACGGTCCATGTCCACCTGATACGGACTGCTGTAGTTCGGGGAAAAGACCAGTGCCACCTTCGGACAGTACCACTTCACCCGGTCCGCGACGTGAATATAGGCATCGATGAACGCAGAAGGCGTCACTTTGTTGTCCCAGACATTCATTTCCCCGCCGATCCGCAGGAAAACCGGACAGTCCAGAGTCGCCAGGTACTGAAAATCCTCCTGGAGTTTCTGATCATATTCTCCGTTCATGACCCTGGCACAGTCATCGGCTTCATTGGAAAAATTCAGGTTGATCAGGAACGCCCGGTTTCCGTCATTTACCGGTTTTCCATAAATATATGACCAGTACTCCAGGGAGTAGCTGTCATCCAGCGTCGTATAAAACGAAGAAATCGATTCACTGGCCATCAGGTCATAATTGATCAATCCATAACCGCCATCGGGTAAAACTCCGCTCTCAATCGGCCTCCCATAATACACGCCGGATGTCGGTTCGTTTTTCGCGTTAAATACAGGATAATCCCCGGAAGGGGTCTCCGTCACTGCGTACATTTCAGTATGCGCGTTCAGATCCTTGTACGCCGTATCAACGGTCGTTGTGTACTGATCCGCCCACGACGGGACAGAAAATACCGTCAACAGTCCCATCAGCACGATGCACAGAACCGCGATCCTCTTCCTTTTCAGCACCGTACCATGTCTTCCTTCATAACCCTTCATAAACTGACTCCTTTTTTTCTTTTATATTGATATCGTATCCATCCGGTCTTCCTGCTGGTAATAGACCATGAATTTCGCGTTTTCCTTAATCTGTAAATCAATATACAGATCCGCGTCATATTTCCGGGCTATCCCGATGACCGCGTCAAACGGCATGGTTCCCAGCTGGAAAAGCCGGTTCGGCGCGCTGTCCCGCTTATTGATCGTGTTGACATACCCACGGCAGTCTTCAATATTCGTAAAGGCCACCATGATCCCGTTGTCATAAAGGACATGCTCCCTGACGAACAGTTTGGCGTCAGGGACGACCGGTTCCAGCACAATCACGTTATGCGCGGAAAGAATCTCCCGGATATAGGTCCAGTCCGAATCTTTGATGTGTTTCTTGCCCAGCTTGATCCGGATCTGGTTCATCTCTTTCTGGGAAAGCAGATTGTACTCTGCCGCATTCTCTCCTGTAAAGTGTGCGAACATTTCTTTCATTTCCTGTAATCCTCCTGATATCATCAAATGTTTTCCTGATTGCATCTGCCGTACACGATGTCATATCCGTCATCATTTTACCATATATGCTTCTGTCGTTCTGCTCCACATCGCATAAACAGCATTGATCTTTTTCATATCTGTAACAGCGGCAGGATCGATTCTCCACGAAAAATCTCTGCTCCCACACGCTCCATGTCTTCGATATTCGCCTTCTGGATTTCCGGTGTGTCCGATGAACAGCAGGGTTCCAGAACAACGCAACGGTAATCCAGTGAGATTGCGTCATAACAGGTACAGCGGATACAGTTCGGTGTGGTAGTCCCGGCCAGAAGGACCGTGTCGATGCCACTGCTGCGCAGGACGTGATCCAGTTCTGTCCGGAAAAACGCGCTGAACCGCGGTTTGATGATCACTTTTTCATCCGGTTCCCTGACCAGCCCCTCCGGTTCCTCGATGCTGTTCAGCCCGGTCGAATCCGGGGCCAGGACGCCATACAGTCCTCTGGAAAACAGTTCCTTTCTGCGGGGAGCCTCCATGTCGCTCCCATCCGGTTGATACACCCGTTTGATCCAGATCACCGGCAATCCTGCCTGCCGGGCTTCCCTGGCTGCTGCCGCAATCCGTGGAACGGTTTCCATGGCACCGCGGATCCACAGAGCTGCTCCGGGGCTCACAAAGGCTTTTTCCATATCAATAATCAGCAAAGCTGTCTTTTCCGGATTGATGTTGTTTATCATTTTTCTTCTCTTTCCTGTATGCTGTTTTCTGAAAAATCAAATAAGATAATGCTGAGGATTACACAGATCAGGATCATCCCGGCTCCGGTCATTCCGGGAACTGACAATCTTTCCCCCAACAGAATCCAGGAAAAAAACGTCGTCATAATCGGACAGGTACACTGCAGCAGCGCGACCATCCTGGAGGAAATCTTCTGTACCGCCAGATTCTGCAGCAGGTATCCCACCAGTGTACACGCCAGCGCCAGATACAGGATGATTCCCCAGACCTTTGGCGAGGTCTCTCCAATGTTCTGAATCCCGCCTTCTTTTAAAAAGGCAAACACTGCAGCAAATAACGCCGATACACCGGACTGGACCGCCGTCAGTGTAACCGGAGAAATCCTCTGCAGCGAGCCGGAACTGAATACAAGAGAGGCTGCCATAAACGCAGCGGAAAGAATCGCGCAGATTTCGCCCATCCCGAATCCGGACAGTCCGCCCTGTACACACAGCAGGTACATCCCGGGGAGCACCATAATCTGGACTGCAATCTGTCTCCAGCGATACCGGTTCCGTAACAGAATCCAGGAGAACAGTGGTGTCATGACTGTGGAAAGAGACCTCAGAAATGCCACGGAAGTCGCAGCCGCCAGATCCAAAGCAATGTTATTCACAATGTATGTCAGCGCAACAAAGACACTCGGCACGATCCAGTCCCGGACGGAACTGCTCCGGAGATCCGCGATAATCTGTTTCCAGGAAAAAAGAAACAGTACCAGAAACGCGATCGAATAACGGATCGTCAGCAGGGAAAACACGGGCATGACTTCAAAAGCGTCTTTGGTGATGGGATCCCCGAATCCATAAAGCAGACTCTGCAGAAGGATCAGTCCGACCGGCAGATAGATTCCGGTCCGGATCACACGGTTTTTTCTGAGACTGTGATGGTTTTTCATTCTGTTTCACTTGATTTTTCCGGCAATAAACGTATCTGCACCAGTGATCACTCTGCTGGAGAGGCCATATTTCCCGGCATCCAGTATACGGAATTGCGGCGTCAGACCATACGGATTGAACAGTTCTGCCGCGTACAACATGAATCGTTCTTTATCTTCCTGGCTAAAAGGCATCCCATTATAGGATCGGACGCTTTTTCGATGTTTGATCTGATCCAGCATCTTCATGATACTCATCCTCGTTTCATTCATGATTGACAATTTCTGATACTATCCAGATTATTATATCATGCAGGGAGATAACCCGTGA
>CAMNJG010000125.1 GCA_946541285.1 uncultured Clostridia bacterium | reverse complement strand
GGTTTATCACCCGCGGAACCAAAAGACGGGCGGTGAGCTGGCCAACGTAGTGTATGGTCGGCAGGAAGGTGATCCTGACGCCGGGGATCGGGAAACCGTGCAGGTGGACCCTGCGGCAGACAGAGCCGTACAGTGGGCAGAGGCACGGAAAGAATTCAAGCAGGAGTTTGACGGTGAAATCCAGCGGGTCATCAATCGACGGTTCCGAGAGACCAAGGGACTGCAGGAGCAACTGGACGCAGTGGCTCCCGTGATCGATATGCTTCGGGACCGGTACGGGGGGACAGACGGGAACATGGACCAACTCTTGCAGGCAATCGATGAGGATGACGGCTACTGGCAAGAGGCGGCAGACGAACACGGGATGACCGTGGAGCAATTTAAGCAGTTCAAGGCATATGAGCGGGAGAACGCCATCTTAAACGAGCAGATCAGAGCAAGACAGCAGCAGGACATGGCGAATATGCAGATGCAGCGCTGGTGGCAAGACGGCGAGGCGCTCAAGAAGACGTTCCCGCATTTTGATTTGTCACAGGAAAGCCAGAACCCGGAATTCCTTCGGCTGCTAAGAAGCGGAGTGCCGCTTGAACACGCATTCAAGGTCGTGCATTTTGACGAAATCAATGCAGGTGTGGCGGCAAGCGCATCCAAGGCGGCGGAAAAGCAGATCGTCGCAAATATTCGAGCCAGAGGCTCCAGGCCTGCGGAGGCGGGGGCTTCGGGCAAGGCCAGCTTCACCGTCAAGAATGACGTGTCGAAGCTCAGCAAGAAGGACCGGGCAGAAATCGCACGGAGAGCCATGAGAGGCGGCGGGAACGCCCCTGTTTTTCATGCAGGTCTGCGCTGCTATTCGCGGATTCTGCGTGACAGGTCACAGCTGGAAAATATAAAAAAGAGCAACGCCTGTCCTCCTTATCTGCAGGAACCGGGGGACAGGCGTTTTTCGCTGTACAGCTGCCGAGTGTCACAGTCATGTAATATTTTTTGCTCTTCCGGTATGATACAATAAATCACGTATGTAATTAGGAACTGTGCATGAATAACCTGTACATCCTGCTTGCCTATTTTCCCGATTGCTTTGTCAAAAAGCCTCGCCGATGCCCGCATCGCCTGCGTTTTTTTCCTCGCACTCGAAAAAATATTCGGCGCAAACTGTAAAGGTTATTTGCGCACACTTCCTTAGTGTCTGCTCATTAAGTCCCCGTCGGACTTGATGATGCAGGCAATATTATGGGAAGCCTGCGTTCCGTCAGGTTTTTCAGGAACAGTAACCGTGAATCACAGCCGTGACGAACTCCCGGTACCCGCGCGACAGCGACCAGGAAGGGACGCTTTCCGGGACTCCTGGCGTGTGGATTTTCATATCAGGAACAGGTATTTATGGTATTCAGTAGCGTAACCTTCCTGCTGTTCTTTCTGCCGTGCCTGCTGATCCTTTATTTCGCAGTGCCCGCGCGGTTCAGAATGGCCAGGAATATCATATTATTGGCGTTCAGCATTGTTTTTTACGCGTTCGGTGGCGTCCGTTTTGTCGGCCTGCTTCTGGCGTCTATTATGATCAATTATTTTTCAGGACTGCTGGCTTCGGAGGATCAGGATCCTCAGGTCCGGCGTATGGGAGTGACCCTGGCCTGTGTACTTGGGCTGGCGCTTCTGGGATGGTTCAAATACGCGGGCTTTTTCGCGGAAATCATCAATTCTGCCGGGGGAAAGATTCCGGTACCTCAGATTACTCTGCCGATCGGCATTTCTTTCTTTACCTTCCAGGGATTGAGCTATGTCATCGATGTCTACCGGGGAGAAGCAGAATGCCAGCGGAATCCTCTGAATCTGGCGCTGTACATCGCCCTGTTCCCTCAGCTGGTGGCCGGTCCGATTGTCCGGTATACGACGATCGAGCAGGAGATTCTGGAACGCCGGGAGACCATCCGTGATTTTTCGGACGGAACGGTCAGATTCCTCTGTGGGCTTGGGAAAAAGATGATCCTGGCCAATCCGATGGGAGAAATCGCGGATACGATATTCGCGCAGAATACCTCGAACTTTACTGCGGGAGCGGCCTGGATCGCGGCGCTGGCCTATACGTTCCAGATTTATTTTGACTTTTCCGCTTACTCCGATATGGCCATCGGCCTGGGACGGATGTTCGGATTTCATTTTCTTGAAAACTTCAATTATCCTTATATATCCGCGTCTATTACGGAGTTCTGGAGGCGGTGGCATATCTCACTGTCAAGCTGGTTCCGGGATTATGTCTACATTCCTCTGGGGGGCAGCTATTGCTCTGTCGCGAAGAATATCCGGAATCTGGCGGTGGTATGGATTCTGACCGGTCTCTGGCATGGCGCCGCCTGGAATTACGTGTTCTGGGGGATCTGGTATCTGCTCTTCCTGCTTCTGGAAAAGTTTGTTTTCGGGAAGTTGCTGGAAAAAATTCCATCATTTTTCCGTCATGTGTATACCATGCTGGTGGTGATTGCGGGCTGGGTATTTTTCCGTTCTCCGACACTGGGCTTTGCCTTCCGTATGCTGCGCTCGATGGTGGGTGCCGGCTCCGGGGGCGGTCTGGGGGAAATGGTCTATTATCTGCTTCAGTACTGGCCGGAGTGGATCCTGTGCCTGATCGCGATCTTCCCGGTGAAGCATCTGGTGGAAAACACGCTGGAATATTCCGTCAGAAAACGGGGCGGGATGGCCGGGGTTTCTTCCTTTATCCTGGCATGGGGCCCGAAAGTTTTCGCGCTGGCGGTACTGGCGATTTCCTATATGCAGCTGGTGACCGGCAGTTTCAATCCGTTTATTTACTTCCAGTTCTGATGGTGTGTTGCTATGGCAAAAAGAATATCTGAGATCCTCATAATCTGCTGCTTTATCGCGGCGATGGCCACGGGCGCGTTTTTTACCATCCAGGATCGGGATAAAAAATATTCCTATTACGAAAACCGTACCTTTGCGACGATGCCGGCGTTTAAACAGGAGGCCCTGATGGACGGGAGCTATTTTGACCGTCTGGAAGCCTTCCTGACAGATCATGCCGGTGGCAGGAAAAAGATGGTGGAAACGAAGACGGTGATGGATCTGGATTTCTTCCATCGGCCGGTGGTCAATGATGTGGTGGTCAGGGATGATATCCTGCTGTCCTACTGCGCGTATGATGTACTCAATACGGAAAACCTTCCGGAAAAGGTTCCGTGGATAACGAGAAACCTGAAGACCGTCTCCGACTCTGTCAGGGACTACGGGGGATATTTCTGCTATGTCGCGGTACCACCGCAGTTTTACTGTTACGCGGACAAATATCCATGGTATATGGACAACTGGCAGGAATATGCTGACCAGGCTGTCGAGATGGTGGATAAAAGTCTTACGAAAGCCGGTGTGGATTTCCTGGATATGGGAGCGGTCTTTAAGGAAAGCGGGACGCTGCAGAAGGAAAGTTCCCGGGTTGACGACCACTACAGTATTTCCGGAGCGTTCCGGACCTACAAGGCAATCATGCGGAAGCTCAATCAGATCTCGGACGCGGACATGGATGTCCTGTCCGACAATGATGTGATCATTTCAAAAGTCCCGAATACCTATCTGGGAGCCTATGAGCGGAAACTTCTGGGACTGCGCAACCTGAGGGAATCTCTGTACCGGCTGGATCTGAAGGAACCCCTGGAGTTTACGTTCACGGTCAATGGGGTCGAGATGGATCCTGTGGTCTATCATGTTTCCGCGAACAAATCCAAAAAAGTGACCTATCAGTATTATATGGGCGGGGACCTCCCGATGGCCGTTATTGACACGCACCGCCCGGAACTGCCGTCCATCCTGATCTACGGCGACAGCTTTACGGACGCGCTGGAGTGCATCCTGTACAACAGCTTTGATAAAATGTACACACTGGATATGCGGTATTACAAAGAAAGTACTGTTTCGGCCTTTACCAAAAAGTATGGTCCGGAATATGTGATCTGTGTCCGTGACTACGAATCCCTGACAAACGGCGAGGCCAACGGGGGGATATAGTTACAATTCAGTGGCCAGCCAGAACCATATGAAAAAACGCTGCTTATAGCAGTATCACAGTTTTGGGGACAGCCTTTTCAAAACGCACAACGTTTTGAAAAGGGTCCCCAAAACAAAACAGTCTTAGTCTTACCCGATGCAGCGTTTTTGGGGGTAAACTGGCCGATCGGTGAACAATAACGGGATATAGGGCATTTCGGAAAAGATTCGCAAACACACATTGCACAGTTTAACAGAAATTGGTAAACTATCACAGGAGGAAAAGCCTGTGATAGTTCTTTTTTTGAGGACTCTGGGAACGGTTTCCTTTCTGACTGCATGGATTTCACTTTTACTGTATCTGTCGATGCCGGCTGCCTGGCTCTGTGAAACCGGAGAAATGCCGGACGCGTCACACCGCCCATCCTGCCGCTGCCCCCGCCGCCTGTCTGCGCTGGGCCTGATGACGGTGGTGAATTTTGCCGTACTCGGGATGGCCGCAGGAGCGGAGCAGACACCTTTTGTCTTTTTCCGGGAACGGATGATATTTCAGGGGATCGCTTTGCTGATTCTGCTGCCGGCAGTTCTCAGCGATGTCGATTACCGGATTATCCCGGACCAGTGCTGCCTGGCGGGATGCCTGCTGGGACTGTTCCGGGGGATGATGGCCGGATGGCGGGGACTGGGAGGAGCCTTTGGCGGACTGCTGCTGTGTGGAGGACTGATGCTGTTATCGTCTCTGACGGCCTGGCTGATCTCCGGAAGGGAAGGCATGGGCATGGGCGATGTAAAACTGGCGGCGGCCTGTGGATCGCTGGCGGCTGCTTCGGCGGCGCCCGGTGCGTGGGGAATCGCGGCATGCGCGGTTTTTGTCGGCGCTGTCATGAGCAGTGGTGTCTGGTTTTCCGTTCTGCTGCTTCTGGGGAGGGCGCGTTATGGGGACGCCCGCCCGATGGCTCCGTGGATCGTCCTGTCAGCATTACTGGTGCTGGGCGGCAGTTCAATCGTGTCAGTTCATTAAGCTCCCGCCGGGCTTAATGATGCCGGCAATGTAATAGGTTTTATAATTAGTGTCTGCTCATTAAGTCCCCGTCGGACTTAATGATGCAGGCTGCCGAAGTATATGCCTGCATTCCGCATGGTTTTTCAATGA
>CAMNJG010000124.1 GCA_946541285.1 uncultured Clostridia bacterium | reverse complement strand
TAACCGAATTTTGCTGATGCGCATTGAAATATTAAGGAAATTCGGTTAATGAGCATGCATTAAATATCCGGAGAATGACAGAGCGTGAAGGTGCAGAGATGCCTTCACGTTTTCTTTTTTTGAAAAGGACGGTGGGAAATGATGGATGCGGAAGAATCAAAATGATTTCACAGTCTGTTCATAAAAAGAATACGGAGTGTTCAGACAGCGTCAATTGATGAACATAACGCAATGGTATCTTATGCATAAAGAAAATGGATCAGACACAGCGGGGAATTCACTGTGTCTGCAAAGAACTGAAGGGGAAAGTGAGTTGATGAGACGATGAGTGAACATGCGAAAATTCTGTCAGTTTCCCGGAGGGAAGTAAAATACCTGATTTCCCTGCCGGACCGGCTTTATCTGCTGGACGCGCTGAGCCGGATCCTGGTCCCGGACCAGTATGGCGGCTACAACGGATATACCGTCCGGAGCGTCTACTTTGACAGTATGGTCAACGAAGACTACAGGGACAAGGAAGAAAAAGCCGATCAGAAAAAAAGGCTGCGTGTACGGGTTTATCATCCGGATGACCGGAAAGCCAAATTTGAACTGAAGAGGAAGAGCTATGGAAGAGAACTGAAGGAGAGCGTGATCGTCACACGGGAGGACGCGGAGCGGCTCCTTCAAAGGGATTACAGTGTCCTGCTCCACTATGACAGCGATACGGCGCGGTACGCGTATGACCTGATGACGACACGGCAGTACCGGCCGGTGTCCCTGATTGAATATGACCGGAGGGCCTTTATCCATCCGCAGTTCAATACCCGGGTGACGATGGACAACAACCTGCGCTGCTGTGAGTACTCCCTCGATCTGTTCAGCCACCGTCTGAATTTCAAATCCCTGATGCCGGCGGATGAAACAATCCTGGAAATCAAATACGACCGCTTCCTTTTCCGTCAGATACAGGAAATCGTATCGCGGTGCGACCTTGGCGGCAAGGCACCATCCAAATTCGGAAGTTCCCGTTCCGTCCTGAAAGAGTATTATGCCTGACAGACACAGAATCCGCAGAGAAAGGAAAAGCATATGAAATCATTTTTCCAGACCATGATTGCCACTCCGTTTGGGAGCAGTGAATCTTTACAGACCACGCAGGGCCTGCTGTTTACATTGCTGGTGACCGTAGCGCTGTGTTCCTGCATGATGCTGGTTTACCGCTTCTGTCATGATGGCCTGACGTACCGGAGAAAGTTTAATATTACCCTGACCATGCTGGCGTTATCTTCAAATCTCCTGCTGGCGGTCATTCAGAATAATCCGCTGTTTTCCCTCGGGGCGCTGGGTGCCCTGTCGATCTGCAGGATCCGTACCAATACGAAGGATCCCCGTGACCTGGGGTTTGTCTTCTGGGCGCTGATGATCGGTGTCTCCTCCGCGATGGGCGCGTTTGTGGTCGGCGCGGTCGGCTCCCTGGTGATCGGAGCTGTGATCATGATCCTTCATAAAACGGAAAAGACACAGAATTATACCGCTGTCGTGGTCCGCGGGGAAAAGGAGAGGCTGGCGGATGTGCAGGAACTGTTCCGGGAAACCCCGGGCAGCCGTCTGCAGTCGGAAAACCTGACCGCTGACCAGTTCGAGGTGGTTTACGAACTGAAGGATCAGAAAAACGAAGACGAGGTACTGATGACGATCCTGGGCAGTATGGACGGCGTCCGCGATGTCAATATACTGGCTCCGAAAACCCTGGTCGCGTGACCGGTCAGATAAATGCAGAAGAACCATTTCTCTTTGATCTGTGACATTGGCCGTTTGCGACGGATAAAGAAAGGAATCTCTCATGGATGAATTCAACAATATTTTCAATAATCTGCTGGAAAACAGCTCTTCACAGCCGGATACCCTGAATATCCTGACCAGCCTCCTGGCTGCGCTGCTTCTGGGCATCCTGATGTGGCTGACCTATAAAGTGACCAACAGTAACGGCACCTACCAGCCCAAATTTGCCGTGACGCTGATCTCCCTGGCCCTTCTTTCGACTGTCATCATGGACCTGATCCAGTTTAATCTGGCACTGTCGCTGGGAATGCTGGGTTCCTTTTCCATCGTCCGTTTCCGGACCAATATACGGGATCCGCGGGATATCGGCTTCATTTTCTGGAGTATGACCATCGGACTGGCGGCTTCGACAGGATTCTATGTGATCGGACTGGCAGGCAGCCTGATCATGAGCGCGGTGTTGATCCTGACCAGGAAGCGCGCGGTCGTCGCGGAAGATATGATGCTGGTAATCCGTGGGGGAAAGGTCAGTCCGGGAAAGATCCAGGCGCTCATCGAAGAGAACTGTACCAGTAATACTGTCAGGGCAAAGAACCTCCTGACAGATTCCTGCGAGCTGGTTTATGAAGTCCGTCTCCCTCTCAGTGACAGTGACCGTATGATGGCGGGACTGCTGGAGGTCAGCGGTGTGGACAGTGTCAATCTGCTGGCGGAGCGGAAAAGAGGATAAGAAAATCGTGTAAAAACGGTCTGTCTCTTTACAAACTGAAGGAGACAGACCGTTTTTTTATCGAAAGTCCGCAACCTCCAGGCCTGCTTCAGAGATGATTGCTTTCAGGCGTTTCATCGTTTCTGCGGAAGGGCGGGAAAACTCCGGATGATCATAGGGAAGGCCGATCGCATCGTACTTGATCCGGCCGAAGTCATGGTATGGCAGCAGTTCAATGGCGGCGTCCGGAAGCGTTTCCTGAACCAGTGCCGCGAGGCCGCGGACAGTGTCTTCTTCCGCGTTCACACTATGGATGACCGGGATGCGGACGACGACTTTCGCGGGGAGCTCCGCCATCCGTCTGAGATTGTGCAGGACCCGTTCGTTGCCGCCACCCGTATATTCCAGGTATTTTGCCTTGTCGGGATGCTTCAGGTCGACGAAAATCAGATCCATGAGTGCCAGGATATCCGCCACTTTCTCAAAATCAAACTGGCCGGTTGTCTCCAGATCCATACTGTAGCCCATATCGTAGATATTCTGCGCGAGATATCGCAGAAATTCCGGCTGTGAAACTGGCTCGCCTCCGGAAAAAGTCACGCCTCCGCCACTCTGGGCGTAAAACAGGCGGTGCCGGTTGACCTTTTCGAGGATTTCTCCGGCATCAGTAAGTCTCACCATGTATGCCCTGGCACCGGCAGGGCAGGCTTCCGCGCATTTCCCGCAGGTAACGCAACGGTCCCGTTCCGCGTTCAGGTCGATGCCGATTCCTTCCGGACAGACCTCCGCGCAGGCACCACAGCCGATGCATTTTCTCCGGAACCAGCCGATGATCTCTTTTTGCGAAAAGCCCTCCGGATTGGAGCACCAGGGACAGCGCAGTGGGCAGCCTGCCAGAAAAATCGTTGTCCTGATTCCGTCGCCGTCATTCACTGAGAAAGGCTGGACATCCATGACGTATCCTCTGGGACCCATGGATTAAAATGCCTCGTGCGCGTTGCGCGCCATGATGGAGTCCTGCATTTCCTTTGAAAGGTTGGTGAACTGCGCGCTGTAGCCGGCGACCCGGACCAGCAGGCTCCGGTATTTGTCCGGATTCTTCTGGGCGTCCTTCAGCACGTCATTGGAGATGGTATTGAACTGGACGTGGAAACCGCCGAGCATGAAATAGCTCTGCAGCATGGCTCCCAGGTTGGCGCGGCCTCTCTTTGTGGCGACCAGATCGTGGTTGAGCCGCAGGTTCAGCAAAGTGCCGCCGCTGTGAATGTCATGTTTCATCTTGGCCGCGCTGCGCAGTGCCGCCAGACAGGTAGAGGTGTCGCTGCCGGTATATGGAGAAACCCCCTCATTGATCGGGTCGGTGGCATGGCGTCCGTCCGGGGTGGCACCCAGGACTTTTCCGGTCGGCAGATAGTTGGAGATGCCCATGAACGCGGTGACAAAGTGGTTGCCATACAGATCGTCGTGGGAAGTGACTTCATCATAGAAGAAATCCGCGAGCTCCCTCGCGATGGAGTCCACATAATCAATGTCATTGCCGTATTTCGGGCAGGCCAGCGCCTTTTCCCGGAGCAGCTCATAACCTTCCCAGTTCTGATTGAGCGCGTCGATCAGCTCCGGAAGGGTGGTTTCCTGATCTTCAAAAACGAGTTTCCGGATTACTGCCAGGGAGTTGGCGGTGACGGACAGGCCGACACCGGTGAATACCGGGCCAATGTTGTATTTCGCGCCACCGTCCACCAGATCCGCGCCGTTGATCATACAGTATTCGTTGCAGGCCGACATAAACGGGCGGTGTCCGATTTCCCGGTGGATCTCCTGTGCCGTGATCAGGCTGATGACGCCGTGGCGGATCAGGTAACGGAACTGTTTCTTCCATGCCTCCAGGATTTCCTCAAAAGAAGCGAAGGTTTTCGGATCCTTTTCCGGCAGGGATACCTGCTCTCCGGACAGACGGCTTTTTCCTTCGTTCAGGGCAAATTCCAGCGCCGCCGCGAAGCTGATGCTGGCCGCGGAGGTCCATTCAAAGGTCTTCCGGGAATGTGGCACGACACAGCCACAGTTATTCCAGTCCCTGGCGTCGTTCGCTTTATATCCGAGGTTGGACAGCATCTGGTAGCCGGTACGGTCCCCGTGGATTGCCGGGAAACCGCATCCTGTGGAAACGAGTTCCGTCACAGCTTCCATGAATTCCGGAGGGCAGTCCGGGTGGATCCGGCAGCTCAGGGTCGGCTGATGGGTCATACATTCGCGGGTCGCCTGGATCGCCATATAGGAGATGTCGTTGGTGGCATCGGTTCCGTCCACTTTCGTGCCACCGATGGTCAGGTTTTCAAAGTTGGTGTAGCCCGCGAAAAAGCTGGCTGTATTTTTGGAAATCGTCCAGGCCCATTCGCTGTACTTGAGCCACAGGCACTCCACCAGCTCCAGGGCGGAATCGTAGTCGATGAGTCCGGCTTCTACATCCTTTTGATAATATGGATACATATACTGGTCAAAGCGTCCCGGATTCCAGGCCAGCGGGTTTTCCGCGATGATACCGCCCAGCTGGACAAACCATACAAACTGGATCGCCTGGCGGAAGGAGATCGGCGGCTGTTCCGGGATGACACGGCAGGTGTCGGCGATTTGCAGAAGTTCCTGCTTTCTGACCGGATCTGACTCTTCCGCGGCCAT
>CAMNJG010000123.1 GCA_946541285.1 uncultured Clostridia bacterium | reverse complement strand
CCTGAAGTTGGGAGGGGGTTCCTTTTCCGCGCTTCAGATGACGTTCCTGCGCTTCCTGATCGGCGGTATCTTTCTGCTTCCCTTTGCTATCAGGGATCTGAAAAAAAGACAGCTTCGCCTGAACGTGAAAGACTGGGGATACCTGCTGCTGCTGGCGGTGATCGGAATCTGCATCAGTATGACCTGTTTCCAGATCGGTGTCATGCATTCCAATGCCAATACCGCTTCTGTCATCATTTCCATGAATCCTGTTTTTACCATGATTTTCGCGTATTTGATTATCGGCGAAGCGTTTACGGCCCGTAAAGCCCTCGTGCTGCTGATCAGTGTGACCGGCCTGGTCTTTGTGGCCAATCCGGTGGACATGGCCGCGGGGAATACGGTTTCCGGGATTCTGTATAATCTCATCGCGGCCATCACCTTCGCGCTGTTTACGGCACTGGGCAAACTCCGTATCGGCAGGCTGGGAGGGACGGTCCAGAACAGCTTTACCTTCCTGATGGCTTCCGTGATCGAACTGGCCATCCTTCTTTTCAGGAAAGAGCCTGTGTTCCAGGGAATCCGCATTGATACACTGCCGGTGATCCTTTATACTGGAATCGTCGTAACGGGAATCGGTTACTTCGCGTATCTGAAGGCCATCGAAATGGCCGGACCGTCACACGCGTCCATCGCGTTTTTCATCAAACCGGTGATCGCGGTGACAGCAGCAGCCATCATCCTGAGAGAAGCCGTTACCTGGAATATCGTACTTGGTGTCGCGCTGATCATCTGCGGCTCCGTCATCAATCTGCGGGGGCAGGGTGAAAGAAAAGTCGCGAATACCAGAAAACCAGCTTTCCGTCAGAAAGCGGCACAGTGAAAGGGAGGTTTGTCGAATGAAAAATGAAGCAGACAGTCTGAAAACAACCGCGCAGAACCGGGACCGGATTATCATAAAAACCAGCATTGTCGGGATCATCACAAATGTGTTCCTGGCGGCTTTTAAAGCAGCGATCGGTCTTCTGTCAAACTCCATTGCCGTGACACTGGACGCAGTCAACAATCTGTCAGACGCGCTTTCCTCCGTGATCACCATCGTTGGCACGAAACTGGCCGGAAAAGAGCCTGACAAAAAACACCCGATGGGTCACGGACGGATTGAGTATCTGAGTTCCATGATCGTCGCCGCGATTGTCCTTTACGCCGGGATTACGTCCCTGACAGAATCCGTCAAAAAAATCATCCATCCGGAGAAACCGGATTATGCCACCGTTTCCCTGATCATCATCGCTGTCGCGATTGTCGTGAAACTGATTCTCGGGAAATATGTAAAGCACAATGGGCAAAAAGTAAATTCCGGCGCTCTGATCGCCTCAGGAGCGGACGCTTCGTTTGACGCGATTCTTTCCGCGTCAGTACTGGCTTCCGCCGTCATCTTTATTTTTACCGGACTGTCCCTGGAAGCGTATGTCGGTGTGATTATCTCAGTTGTCATCATTAAAGCCGGTATTGAGATGCTGGTAGAAACGCTGGATGAGATTCTGGGAAAAAGAGCGGATTCCGGGCTGACCGGACAGATCAAACAGATCCTGAACGAAGAAGAAGGCGTCCGCGGCGCTTATGACCTGATTCTGAACAATTACGGGCCGGACCGCAATTACGCTTCTGTCCATCTGGAACTCCCTGACACCATGACGGTGAAAGAGGTTGACCTGCTGAGCAGAAGAGTGGAACGGGAGGTTTACAGCAGGACGGGCGTCATCCTGACCGGTGTCGGCGTCTACTCTTATAATACCGGGAATGATCAGGCGGCGCAGATCCGGAATCAGGTCCAGAAGATGATACTGTCCCATGACTGGGCACTGCAGATGCACGGCTTTTATATCGATACAGAAGAGAAGAGCATGCGTTTTGACGTGGTTTTCAGTTTTGATATCCAGCCGGAGGAAGGACTGGAGATCCTGAACAGGGAAGTCGCTGAGGCATTTCCTGATTACGATCTGCAGATCGTGCCGGATGTCGATATTACTGACTGAAACAAAATAAAAGAGGAGGATTCCATGATGATACAGGCCGAAAACCAGTATATGCAGGCGGCGATCGAGGAAGCCCTGGAGGGCATCCGGAATCACGAAGGAGGACCGTTCGGCTGTGTGATTGTGAAAGACGGCCGGATTATCGGACGGGGGCACAATCAGGTACTGCGCCGCCACGACGCGACCTTTCACGGAGAAATCGCCGCCATCCGGGAAGCGGGCGCGTATCTGCAGGACCACGATCTTTCCGGCAGTGAACTTTACACAACAGGGGAGCCCTGTCCCATGTGCCTGTGTGCCTGTCTCTGGGCCAATATCGGGAAAGTGTACTACGGCTGCACCATCGCGGACAATGAAATGATCGGCTTCAGGGATAATGATTTTAATGACAGATTCGGCGGCAGGGAACGATTTGCCGGTTACCTGGAATCCGTTGACCGCGAAGCCTGCCTGAAACTGTTTGAGAAGTATCTTGCCATGGACCATGCCTCCTATTAAGACACAGTTCCTGAATATCTGAAAATCTGTCACTGTACCAGTTTAACGGAAAAAAGTGCAGGCAGGAAGCGAAAACAATTTCTGAGAACAATCATTTGTGGTATAATAAATTCCATTATACGGCTTCATATGTTTCAAAGCATATGAAATTCAACCGGAACGACTGTGAAAAGAAAGGAGAATCTATGAACTCTGAAATTGTCGTTTTTTGTATATACTTTATCGCATTAATAGGAGTAGCCTTATTCTTCTACTTCAGAAGCAAGAGCCGTAATCAGGAAGACTTCTTCCTGGGCGGCCGTTCCATGGGACCGTGGGTAACGGCTCTTTCCGCGCAGGCATCCGATATGTCCGCCTGGCTGCTGATGGGACTGCCGGGCTCCATCCTCGCGTTCGGATTCGGCCAGATCTGGATCGGCATCGGTCTTGGTCTCGGTACCGCGCTGAACTGGATCCTCTGCGCGAGGAGACTTCGTGTTTTTTCTGCGGAAGCTGATGATTCCATCACAATCCCTCAGTTCCTCGCGAACCGTTTTGACGCGGACACAAAAACACTGCAGATTATCTGCGCCCTGATCTTCCTGTTTGCCTATACGATTTATGTTGCTTCCGCTTTTGTTGCCGGAACAACGGTATTCGGAACCTTATTCCCGAATATCTCCACCAGAGCTGCCATGATCGTATTCGCGCTGCTGATCCTGATTTATACGCTGTTTGGCGGATTCAAGGCAGTATGCTGGACAGACTTTTTCCAGGGCATGCTGATGATGTTCGCGCTGATGGCAGTTCCAATCGTTGTGATCGCGACCCATCAGAACCTGGATACCAGCCTGTTGACCAAAGTATATGAATATACCGACACCAGTGGCGCGGTGGTTACCTGTGATTTCGGCGGAGGCCTGTTCAGCGCCAGCTGGCAGGATATCGCGACAGGACTGGCATGGGGGCTTGGCTACTTTGGTATGCCGCATATCATCGTCCGTTTCATGTCCATCGAAAAACCGTCACAGATCAAAAAGTCCGCCGCGATCGCGATTGTCTGGGTTATCATTTCCCTGGGATGCGCATGTCTGATCGCTTATATGGGCAGAATGCTTGTCGCTGACGAACTGCTCCCGCAGGGTATGCAGAAGATCGTATTCATCCGTATGGCCAGGGAATTCTTCCCGCCGGCTGCTTCCGGTCTGCTGCTCGCCGCGATTGTCGCCGCGTCTGTTTCCACCGCGGATTCACAGCTTCTGGTGGCGTCCAGCTCCTTTACATCGGATCTGTATATTCCTCTGTTCCGGAAGAACGCGTCTGAGAGAGAAGCAGTTATTGTTGGCCGTATTGTCATCGTGATTCTGGCAGTGATCGCTTTTGTCATCGCTTCCTCCAAAGGTTCCGGTGCGCAGGCCATTATGAACCTGGTCGAAAACGCGTGGGGCGCTTTTGGCGCATCGTTCGGCCCGGTCATCATCCTGTCCCTGTTCTGGAGAAACTTCAATTACAAGGGGGCCGTGGCAGGCATTATCGCCGGCTTTGTCGTTGATCTCGGCTGGCTCTTCTCCGGACTGACCGCAAGCACAGGCGTTTATGAAATCCTTCCTGGTTTTATCGTGAATATGATCGTTGCGGTACTCGTCGCGAAATTAACTGGTGGTGCCCAGGAAAAGGAACTTGCTGTCTATGACGCTGCCAGAGCAGCGGACGCGGTTGCGGAATAAAAATACTGATCAGGAACAATATTGTATAAAAAGCGCAGATTCCTCAAGGTCTGCGCTTTTCAGCGCTTTACAGTGTCTCAGGGAGAACCTGACATGGAGGAAACGTTATGAATCAGCCCGGTAAACAGCTGCTTTCAAAATACAGCGAACTGAAACAGTATCTGGCTTCGCTTGAAAAGGCTGCGGTAGCGTTTTCGGGTGGTGTCGATTCCACATTTTTACTGTATGCCGCGAAGGAGGCTCTTGGAGAGAATGTACTGGCGGTTACCAGTTCCTCTCCTTTTTTCCCGGCGCGGGAACTGGAAACGACCCGTGCTTTCTGCAGGGAACAGGGGATCCGGCACAGGATCATGGAAAACCCGGAAGTACTGGAAAACGAAGAAATCGCACGGAATCCCGTAAACCGGTGTTATCTGTGCAAACATGAAATTTTTGAAAATCTTCTCGATCTCTGCCGGCAGGAAGGAATCGGGGAGATCGTGGAAGGATCCAACCTGGATGACGAAGGAGACTACCGTCCGGGCATGAAAGCCATTCAGGAACTGGGGATCCGCAGCCCTCTCCGTCAGACCGGTTTTACGAAAGAAGAGATCCGTATCCTGGCCAGATACCTCGGACTTCCTGTATGGAACAAACCGTCCTCTGCCTGCCTCGCCAGCCGTATCCCATATGGTGATGAAATCAGTGAGGAAAAACTCCGGATGATTGATCAGGCGGAACAGCTGCTTCTGGATCTCGGTTTCCGGCAGCTCAGGGTCCGCGGACATGGTACGATTGCCAGGATTGAACTGGAACCTTCTGCGTTCACTACTATATTAAAGGAAGACATCAGAGAAAAGGTTTATCAGGCATTCCGGGATATCGGCTTTTCCTATGTCACCCTGGATCTTCTGGGATACCGTACCGGCAGCCTGAATGAAAGCCTGAGCACCA
>CAMNJG010000122.1 GCA_946541285.1 uncultured Clostridia bacterium | reverse complement strand
GGTGGTGATTGCCCCGGAGAGTGAAGCAGAGAAGCTTCTGGAAACACTTCACAGGGGACCGTACTCTTCAAATGCGGCGGTGATCGGCAGAATTACCGAAGAAAATGCCGGAATGGTCATTCTCAATACCGAACTCGGTCTGCAGACCATGCTTCCGCAGCCGGGCGGAGAACTGCTGCCGCGGATCTGCTGACATTGCGTATCTCAGAAATCGGAGGTTTCTTCCTTTGTCATCCTGAACGGAGACGGTACTTTTGTACTTTTTCTGCTTTTACGCAAAAACCTTTTTCACTTTTTCCTGCTTTCGTCTATAATAAAAAGGATGACTAACATGAAACTGTTTCTCAGGAATTGTCAGAGGATGCATGAAAGAACGACTGACAGTTCCTTACCTCAGGAGGTACAGGATGCCAAAGAGAACTGATATACACAAAGTACTGATTATCGGATCCGGCCCGATCATCATCGGTCAGGCCTGTGAATTCGATTATTCCGGCACGCAGGCATGCAAGGCGCTGCGTCAGCTCGGATATGAGATTGTGCTGGTAAATTCCAATCCGGCGACGATCATGACCGATCCGGAAATCGCCGATGTGACATATATAGAGCCACTGAACGTAGAACGTCTTGAACAGATAATCGCCAAGGAAAGACCGGACGCGCTGCTTCCGAATCTGGGAGGTCAGTCCGGCCTGAATCTCTGCGCTGAGCTGAACAAGGCAGGGATACTGGATAAATACGATGTAAAAGTCATCGGTGTGCAGGTGGACGCGATCGAGCGCGGCGAAGACCGCATCGAGTTCAAGGAAACGATGAACGCCCTTGGCATCGAAGTCGCCAGATCAGAGGTTGCCTATACAGTAGAAGATGCGCTGCGGATCGCGGATGAACTCCATTATCCGGTAGTCCTCCGTCCTGCCTATACCATGGGTGGTGCCGGCGGCGGTCTGGTATACAACAGAGAAGAGCTGAAGACCGTATGCGCCAGAGGCCTGCAGGCCAGTCTGGTAGGACAGGTCCTGGTCGAAGAGTCTGTCATGGGCTGGGAAGAGCTGGAGCTGGAGGTGGTCCGTGATAAAGAAGGCAATATGATTACGGTCTGCTTTATCGAGAATGTCGATCCGATGGGGGTTCATACCGGGGACTCGTTCTGTACGGCTCCGATGCTGACCATTTCCCAGGAACTCATGGACCGTCTGCAGGATCAGGCTTACCGGATTGTCGATTCCATCCAGGTCATCGGCGGTACCAATGTACAGTTTGCCCACGATCCGGTTTCCGACCGTATCATCGTCATTGAGATTAACCCGCGTACTTCCCGTTCCTCCGCGCTGGCCTCCAAAGCCACCGGTTTCCCGATCGCGCTGATTTCCGCCAAACTGGCGACCGGTATGACTCTTTCGGAAATTCCATGCGGAAAATACGGGACACTGGACAAATATGTTCCGGACGGGGACTATGTTGTTGTGAAATTCGCCCGCTGGGCTTTTGAAAAATTCAAGGGCATCGAGGATCATCTCGGAACACAGATGCGTGCTGTCGGCGAAGTCATGAGTATCGGCAAAACCTATAAAGAAGCGTTCCAGAAAGCGATCCGTTCCCTGGAAAAAGACCGTTATGGCCTGGGACATGTGAAAGATTTCGATACTCTTTCAAAAGAGGAACTGCTCAAGAAGCTCATGACGGCTTCCAGTGAACGTCATTTCATTATGTACGAAGCGCTGAGAGCCGGCGCGACTGTCGATGAGATCCACGAGATTACGAAAGTGAAAAAATATTTCATCGAGCAGATGAAAGAACTGGTTGACGAAGAAGAGGAACTGCTGAAGAGCAAAGGAAGCCTGCCTTCTGATGAAGCGCTGATCCAGGCGAAAAAGGACGGCTTCTCCGACAAATACCTCAGCCAGATTCTCGAAGTTTCTGAGGAGAGTATCCGTGAAAAGCGTATCTCCCTGGGTGTGGAAGAAGCCTGGGACCGTGTCCATGTCAGCGGAACGGAAGACAGCGCGTACTTCTATTCGACCTACAATGCGCCGGACAACAATCCGATTTCGACAGATAAGCCGAAGGTCATGATCCTGGGCGGCGGTCCGAACCGGATCGGCCAGGGCATCGAATTTGACTACTGCTGTGTACACGCGGCCCTGGCACTGAAAAAGCTCGGTTTTGAGACGATTATCGTCAACTGTAACCCGGAAACCGTGTCCACGGACTATGATACCTCCGATAAGCTGTACTTTGAGCCGCTGACCCTGGAAGATGTCCTGAGCATCTATAACAAGGAAAAGCCGCTTGGCGTCATCGCCCAGTTCGGCGGGCAGACACCGCTGAACCTGGCTTCCGACCTGAAAAAATACGGGGTGAAGATTCTTGGAACTTCTCCGGAAGTCATCGACCTGGCGGAAGACCGTGACCAGTTCCGTATGGTGATGGACAAGCTGGGGATCCCGATGCCGGAAGCAGGCATGGCGACAACTGTAGAAGAAGCGATCGCGATTGCCGGAAAGATCGGTTATCCGGTGATGGTACGTCCTTCCTACGTACTGGGCGGCCGTGGCATGGAAGTGGTCTATGACGATGACGCGATGGTGGACTATATGAACGCCGCGGTTGGCGTGACACCGGACCGCCCGATCCTGATCGACCGTTTCCTGAACCACGCGATGGAATGTGAAGCGGACGCGATCAGTGATGGTACCCATGCTTTCGTACCGGCGGTCATGGAGCACATCGAGCTTGCCGGTGTCCATTCCGGTGACTCGGCCTGCATCATTCCTTCCAAGCATATTTCCCAGAAGAACCTGGAGCTGATCAAGGAATATACCCGTAAGATCGCGGAGGAAATGCATGTATCCGGTCTGATGAACATGCAGTACGCGATTGAAAACGATAAGGTTTACGTACTGGAAGCCAATCCGAGAGCCTCCCGTACCGTACCGCTGGTATCCAAGGTCTGCAATATCCGTATGGTGCCGCTGGCCACCGATATCGTAACCGCGGAACTGACCGGCAGACCTTCTCCGGTGCCGGAACTGAAGGAACAGCATATTCCTTATTACGGCGTCAAGGAAGCGGTCTTCCCGTTCAACATGTTCCAGGAAGTCGACCCGGTACTTGGACCGGAAATGCGTTCCACAGGGGAAGTGCTCGGGCTGGCGGCGACTTCCGGTGAAGCCTTCTTCAAGGCGCAGGAAGCGACACAGTCCAAGCTGCCGACGGAAGGCTCGGTTCTGATTTCCGTAAACGACCGGGATAAAGCGGAACTGAATGATCTGGCGAAGGCATTCAAAGAGAATGGCTTTAAGATTTACGCGACAACCGGTACGGCGGAGCAGCTGAAAGAAGCCGGCATCGACGCGGAGGTTACACAGAAAATCTTCGAAGGCCGTCCGAATCTCCGTGACCTGCTTGTCAATGATGAGATTCAGCTGATGATCAATACACCGTCCGGTAAAGAGAGTGTCCATAACGACAGCTATGTCAGACAGAGCGCGATCAAAGCCAAGATTCCGTATATGACGACGATGGCGGCCGCGAAAGCCACGGCGGAAGGAATCCACGAAGTCCGTACCCGTCAGCTGGACGTGAAGTCGCTTCAGGACTGGCATGCGGAGATCAAAGAGAAAGAATAAAGTCATACAGCGGAGCGATTTTCATTGAAAGGGATTTCAGGAAACGCTGTTGTGATGATACGCATCGGGGTTCCGTTTCCAGAGGGGAGCGGGACCCTTTTTTCAGGTGGCAGATGAGAATGGGAGGAAAAGAATGATGGCGGAAGAAAGAAGTGCGGAGTTTTTACAGAATGCCCGGAAACCTCAGGGGGAAGACGGGGAAATAATGCTGGAGCGGATGAATGGAGGACATCATCAGATCCTTTCGGAATGGGGACTGTCCCATATTGAAATCCATCCCGGTTCGGAAATGCTGGATGTCGGCTGCGGTGGCGGCGCCAATCTCCGCAGGCTGCTGGAAAGATGTCCGGACGGGCGTGTCACCGGCGTGGATTACAGTGAGGTCAGTGTGCGAAAGAGTACGGAAACCAATCAGGAAGCGGTGGCGGAGGGAAGATGCCGTGTGCTGAACGGAGATGTCAGCGCGCTGCCGCTGGAAGACGCTTCTTTTGATCTGGTGACCGCGTTTGAAACGATTTATTTCTGGCCGGAAATCGGGCAGGCATTTCAGGAAGTCCGCCGTGTCCTGAAAGATGGAGGTATGTTCTTCATCTGCAATGAATCGGACGGGCGGGATGAAAGCTCTCGGAAGAACGCGCAGATCATCCAGGGGATGACACTGTACACACCGGAACGGATCGAAGAGCTCCTGACCGGAGCCGGATTCCGGGAGATCACGCACTACGCGAATCCGGAGCTTTCGCATATCGCCGTGACGGCGGTGAAGTAGGGCTTTACAGTCCATATCTTTATCGCAAAGCAAACATTCTCTTTCACAGGAACGGAGGAAGAAAACCGATGACATATCATCTTCCGAACAGAGTGCTGACAGAAATCAGAAAATTTGCCCGTCAACATGGAATCCGGAAAATCCTTCTTTTTGGTTCCCGGGCAAGAGGAACGCATACGGAACGAAGTGATATCGATCTCGCAGTCATGGGAGGAGACGTCGATGCTTTCTGTCTGGATCTCCGTGAAAAGGTGCACTCTCTCCTCATGTTTGATGTTGTCAATCTTGATGAAAAAATTTCAGAAGAATTAAGCAGAGAAATCGAAAGGGATGGAATAATCATTTATGAAAAAACTGGATAATTTCATGAACTGCCTGGAAATACTGAGTAATGCGGATTTCGATTTTGCGAATGAAGATGAGATCTACCGTACTGGAATCATCGGTCAGTTCAATCTGACTTTTGAGCTGGCATGGAAGGCTTTGCAGGCAGTTCTTCGCGTTCATGGCGTAGAAGAAGCGGCTACGGGTTCTCCCCGGGAACTGTTACAGCTGGGCTATAAAATCGGATTTCTGGATGATGCCGCGGTCTGGCTCGCGATGCTGAGAATCCGAAACCATTCTATCCATATCTATGATGAAGAACGGATCGACGAAACTCTGTTATTGATCCGTGACAGTTTTCTCCCTGCCTTTAGAAAACTGGCGGAAACTCTTCAGGAAAAGCTGAAACAGGCAGAGGACGAATGGCAATCATGAATCATTCTATTCCGCGAAATCAGGAATTATTCAAAA
>CAMNJG010000121.1 GCA_946541285.1 uncultured Clostridia bacterium | reverse complement strand
AAGCAATCGGGAAAATAGGCAAGCAGGATGTACAGGTTATTCATGCACAGTTCCTTAGCGTTTCCCTGATAGTAATAAATGATATCAAAGGAGTAAAGATGTCAGAAAAACATATGAAAACAATGGACGGCAATACCGCTGCCGCGTATGCGTCATATGCTTTTACAGAAGTCGCGGCGATTTACCCGATTACGCCTTCTTCTGTAATGGCAGAGCTGACGGACGACTGGGCAGCGAAAGGCAGAAAAAACATGTTCGGCCAGGAAGTCAGAGTCGTGGAGATGCAATCTGAAGGAGGTGCTTCCGGAGCGGTGCATGGTTCACTCGTAGCCGGAGCACTCACAACGACCTATACAGCATCCCAGGGCCTGCTTCTGATGATTCCGAACATGTTCAAAATCGCGGGGGAACTGCTTCCGGGCGTATTCCATGTATCGGCCAGGACGATTTCGGCCCATACACTGAGTATTTTCGGAGATCACTCTGATGTCATGGCAACCAGACAGACCGGTATCGCCATGCTGGCTTCCTCGTCCGTTCAGGAAGTCATGGATCTGGCGGGAATCGCGCATCTGTCTGCGATCAAAGCATCCTCCCCGTTTCTTCATTTCTTCGACGGTTTCCGGACATCCCACGAAGTCCAGAAGATTGAAACCATTGATTACAGTGTCTTTGAGAAACTGGTTGATAAGGAAGCCATCGCAAAATTCAGGGCGAAGGCTCTCAGTCCGGATCATCCGAAGCAGATTGGTACTGCTGTAAACTCCGATATTTTCTTCCAGGGCCGGGAAAAACAGAATCTTCATTATGAAGCGATTCCGGATGTAGTCGAAAACTATATGGACGAGCTGGGGGCGATTACCGGCCGTCATTATAAACCGTTCGACTATATCGGAGCCCCTGACGCAGAGTATGTCATCGTTGCCATGGGTTCCGTATGTGAAACCATCGAAGAGACAGTGGATCAGCTCGTGGCGATGGGTAAAAAAGTCGGTGCCATCAAAGTAAGACTCTACAGACCTTTTTCCGCGAAGCATTTCCTCAGGGTACTCCCGTCTTCCTGTAAAAAAATCGCGGTACTCGACAGAACCAAAGAACCTGGCGCAGCCGGCGAACCGCTCCTGCTCGATGTCCGGAGCGTACTGTATGTCGTCAAAGACGCGCCGATGGTCATCGGCGGCCGTTATGGTCTGGCTTCCAAGAATACGACTCCTGACCAGATCGCCGCGATTTATGAAGAACTCGCGTCCGATGAGCCGAAGCTTGATTTCACGATCGGTATTACAGACGATCTGACGTTTAAGTCCCTGACTCCGGTTGAGAACTTCCATACCGATAAAGAAGGAACCATCCAGTGTAAATTCTGGGGGCTCGGTTCCGATGGTACGGTCGGTGCCAACAAGAGTGCCATCAAGATCATCGGGGACAATACCGATATGTACGCGCAGGGCTATTTCGAATATGATTCCAAGAAGTCCGGCGGTATTACGATTTCCCATCTGCGGTTCGGGACCAATCCGATCCAGTCATCTTACCTGATTGACCGCGCGGATTTCGTGGCATGCCATAACCCTGCTTATGTCAACAAATATGATATCCTCAAGGATCTGAAACCAGGCGGCACCTTCCTGCTCAACTGTCTCTGGACTCCGGAGGAGCTGGAGCAGCACCTGCCTGCAAAGATGAAGCGTCAGCTGGCACAGAAAAATATCAGCTTCTACACACTGAATGCCGTCAAAATCGGTCAGGAAATCGGACTGGGCAACAGGATCAATATGATCATGCAGTCTGCTTTCTTTGCTCTGTCAAAAGTCATGCCGGTGGAAGACGCGCTCCGTCATCTGAAAGAAGCGGTTGTGAAGAATTACGGTGTCCGGGGTGAGGATATCGTAGCGATGAACCACAGGGCGATTGACCTCGGCGCGACTGCTTTTGAGAAGATTACGATCCCGGCGTCATGGGCGGATGCTCCGGACGAAGCACCGGCGGATACTTCCCATCTCCCTGACTTTGTCAGGAACATCATGATTCCGATCAATAAGCAGGAAGGAAACAGCCTGCCGGTCAGCGCCTTTACAGAAGAGATCAACGGCATCATTCCGTCCGGCACCGCTGCTTATGAAAAGAGGGGAGTTGCAACGAACGTCCCTGTCTGGAATCCGGAAAAATGTATCCAGTGTAATCAGTGCTCACTCGCGTGTCCGCATGCCGCCATCCGTCCGATCCTGGTGGCAAAGGACGAGATGGCTTCGAAACCGGCCGGTTTTGATACAATTCCTGCAAAGGGAGCACAGCTGAAGGATTACGAATTCAGGATCCAGGTTTCCCCGTATGACTGTCTGGGATGCGGTGTCTGTACAAATGTATGTCCGTCCAAACCGGCGTCGCTGGAGATGAAACCGATTGCGGATTCTCTGGATCAGGCGGAAAACTGGGATTACGCGGCAAAGAAATCAGCCCAGAAGAGAATTGTCCCGGCAGACAATATCCGGAACAGCCAGTTCGGATGTCCGTATCTTGAATTCTCAGGCGCGTGCGCGGGCTGCGGAGAGACTCCTTACGCGAAACTGGTAACCCAGCTGTTCGGGGATAATATGATCATCGCGAACGCGACGGGATGCTCCTCGATCTGGGGCGCTTCCTATCCGTCAGGACCATACACCACCGACGCAGAAGGGAAAGGCCCGGCCTGGGGCAACTCCCTGTTTGAAGATAACGCTGAGTTCGGTCTCGGTATGGTCCAGGCAAACCTGCAGCTCCGGAATAAGGTTAAGGATGCTGTTGGGAAACTGGGATCCCTTGATGTGCCTGACCTCATAAAGATTCTCTGCGCGCTGTATACGGAAACCTTCGACGACAGGGAAACCAACTATCCGGTCGCACAGGCGATCATCCGTACCCTGGAGACAGTGGAGCTTTCCGGTGAGGCAGCGAAACTGGCGGCGGAAATACTCGACCGCAGAGATTTTGTCGCGAAGCGCAGTATGTGGATGTTCGGCGGCGACGGCTGGGCTTACGATATCGATTATGGCGGGCTGGATCATGTCCTGGCTTCAGGAGAAAATATCAATATCATGGTCTTCGACACGGAAGTATACTCCAATACCGGCGGCCAGTCCTCCAAAGCGACTCCTGCGGCGGCTATCGCGATGTTCTCCGCGTCCGGCAAAAAGACAAAGAAAAAGGATCTCGGCCTGATGGCCATGGCCTATGGCTATGTTTATGTCGCGCAGGTATCCATGGGCGCAAACAGGAACCAGCTGCTGAAAGCGATCAAAGAAGCGGAAGCGTATGACGGGCCTTCCCTGATCATCTGCTACTCCCCATGTATCAATCACGGTATCAAGAAGGGCATGGGCATGTCGCAGCAGGTCATGAAGGACGCCGTGGACGCCGGTTACTGGAATCTTTACAGATTCAATCCGGATCTGAAGAAAGAAGGAAAGAACCCGTTCATTCTCGATTCCAAAGAGCCGACAGCCAGCTTCCGGGATTTCCTCATGAGTGAGGTCAGATATTCTCAGCTGATGTCGTCCTTCCCGGATATGGCGGAAGAACTGTTCAGGAAATCCGAAGAAGACGCGAAGAACCGTTACCAGACCTATAAGCGTCTGGCAGAAGCGGAGGAATCTGTTTTCTAGAAAAACATTGATTCCTGAACCGGAAATAATACCAAAAGGACAGGGTCAGAACGGCCCTGTCCTTTTATATGCCGGGGAATCCGGAGTCCCCTGATTCTCAATCAGCAGATCAGTGCTGATATTTTTCCACGAGCAGATAAACCGGAAGACCCGCCAGGGTGACAAGAATACTGCCGATCGCCATGATCCGGCTTGTGGGACCGGACAGGAAAATCTGGCTCAGTACCACATAGATTCCACTGAGAATCGCGATCAGCGGAACGACCGGGTACAGTGGAACGCTGTAGACACGTTTCAGATCGGGACGCTGTCTGCGGTAAACCATGACTGCGATAAAAGTCAGTGTATAAAACGTCCAGCATGAAAAAACCGCCAGGTCGGTCAGAAGATTAAACTGTCCGCTGATGGCAAACAGGCAGCCGATCCCGCCTACCAGAATGATGGAATTGACAGGAACCTGGGAACGATTCAGATAAGAAAGTTTTTTACTGAAAGGCAGGCTGCCTTCTTCCGCCAGAATATAGGCAACCCGGGAACCGGACAGGACAAACCCGTTGCAGGCGCCAAACGCGGAAATCATAATCCCAAAAGATACCAGTTTCCCACCGGCATTTCCGAATAACGCGATTGCCACTGCGGAGGCCGGAGCATCCAGTGAGGCCATTTCCGATGCCGGGAGCACCCAGAGGTAGGCGAGATTGATCACAAAATATATCGCTGTGATAATGCTGACGCCGCCAATAATGGCGATGGGAAGATCACGTCCGGGATTTTTCATTTCCCCGGCAATCGCTCCGACATTGGTCCAGCCTTCAAACGCGAACAGGACTGCAACCATCAGCTGTCCCAGGACCAGGAACGGATTCAGGCCATCCGCCAGCATGGGCGAAAAAACAGGATTCTCCCCGGATCCTTTCAGAAGGCCGAAGATCATCAGCAGAAACAGCGGAATCAGTTTGCAGACGGTGAAAAGGATCTGCACGCCGCCGCCGATCGCGGAACCGAGACTGTTTAAGATAATGATCAGGATAATCGCGGCAATGGCCAGCGGCACCTTATAGCCATCTCCGATAAAAAGGGCGGCCTGCTGGGCGAATGCGACCGCCAGCGCGGAAATCATGGCAGGATAAAACAGCACGACCTGTGTCCATCCACCAAGATAACCAACCTTTTTCCCGAATACTTCTTCCAGATAGGCTACCATCCCTCCGGTCTTCGGGATCAGGATCGCGATTTCCGCAAACGTCATGGCCGCGCAGATACATACCAGTCCTGTCAGGATCCACGCGAAAATAGCCAGTCCCGGCTCACCTCCCGTTGCCGTGTACATGGCCTGCGGTTTGAAAAATACCCCGGAGCCGATGACACAGCCGACGACAGTCGCCATCGCCGTTGAAATCCCCAGGTTCTTCTTTAATTGTTTCTCTGTCTGTTTTTCCATTCTTCCTTCCTTTACATTTCACAGTGATCCGGAGAAAATCCGCTTCAGACAAAACAAAAAGGACATACCTGCACACCGAACCTGTGTGCCTGTATGTCCTCTGTATTTTAACCTGAAAGCGTTACTTCTACGGT
>CAMNJG010000120.1 GCA_946541285.1 uncultured Clostridia bacterium | reverse complement strand
ATCGCAGGCAGGTCTGACGCAAAGGCGACCCACGAATGCAGTGAGTGGAATGTCACCGTCTGCTAAGGCGCCCACGGCTGCCTGCAGGAGTGGTGAGCCGCCAACAGTACATTCTTATTTTATGCAGCGTTTTTCTGAGAGTTAAACTGACCGATTGCTGAACAGTAACCTTCTGCCTCTTCCAGTAACGGTTCATTTTGTTTTTCTCACACCTCTGCCCATTCCTTTAATTGTAAGGATATGCTTTCCTGTGATATACTGTTTTGTAAATTCATTATCAACAACGCTCGCAGGAAATCGGAGGGACAGAGAACGATGGGAACCATCCGCTGGTTTATCAAAACAATTTTTTATCTTCTGGGCGCGCTCCCGGACCGGATCCGCATCACCCGGCTGCACAAAAAAGGAGATCATCTGACTGCACACCTGTACACGCAGGCACGTGTCCGGCACTGGGCGATCGCCATGCTGCGATACGCAGGCGTCACCGCGGATATTTACGGCAGGGAAAACATCCCCAAAGGCCCGGTTCTTTTCGCCCCCAACCACCAGAGTGACTGGGATATCATGCTGGCAGAGACCTATCTTGACCAGTGCGGCATCGTCGCCAAACAGGAAATCGGCCGCATCCCGCTGGCCAGGCCATGGATGGATCTGCTGGGGATCGTCTTTATCGACCGCAGTGATCCGCGTCAGACGGTCAAATCCCTGAAAGCCTGTGAGCAGCAGCTCACGGAGGGCCGCAATTTTATTATTTTCCCGGAAGGCACCAGAAGCAAAGGAGAAGAACTCGGGGAATTCCGGACCGGCGCGCTCCGGATCGCCCTGCGGCACGGAATTCCGATCATCCCTGTTTCCATCGACGGCTCCTACAAAATCATGGAAGCCAATCACGGAAAATGGATTAAGCCGGGCCATGTCATCATGACGATTCAGCCTCCGATCGAAACCGCCGGGATGGACAAAGCGGCACAGAAACAGATCGGAGAAACCGTACGGGCATCCATTCTCGACGCGCGGGAAACCGGACGCCGCCTCTATGCCGAAAAAACAGACAATACCGAACTTACAGAAGGAGAAAACAGAAAATGATCAGGATCGGATATCAGGGCATCGAGGGAGCCAATGCTGAACAGGCTTCCCGCGATCTCGTCGAAAAAGTCGGACTTCAGGATGTCGAGTATGTCCCTCTGGTGGACTCTGCCAACGTCATCCGGGCACTGACCGCGCATGAAATCGATTACGGGGTCTGCGCGATCTACAACAGTGTTGCCGGCATGGTACTGGAAACCGTCGCTGCCACCAACGGCGTAGAACTGTACATCAAAGCGGATACCACACTGAACATCCATCACTGTCTGTTCAAAAAAAATCCGGACATTCCGGATGAAAAACTGACTCAGGTGGCCTCCCATATCCTGGCCATCAAACAGTGCGAAGAACATCTGCGGGAACTGTATCCTTATCTGGAACAGATCGAAGCGGAAGATACCGGAAAAGCCGCCAGGGATCTCGCAGAAGGAAATCTTCCGGACGACTGCGCGGTACTCTGCCGTAAAAACGCCGGTGAACTCTTTGGCCTCACACTGGTCAACGAAAACATCGAAGATTTTCCGGATAACCGCACGCATTTCTGCCTGTTCCAGCTGAAACCGGACCGGCACGAAGTCCCGGATTTCTCCCTCAGCAGCTGATCCGGACCACGGAACGCTCCGCAGATAATACAGATCATACAGAACGCCTGTCAGAATGGACTGTTTCCATTCTGACAGGCGTTTTTTTACCATTCCCGGTCTGTCCCGCTGTACGCGTCCAGATACGGTTTCGTGTAATCCTTAATAAACGGATACGCGACTTCCGTGAAGCTGCGGTGAATACAGAACTCTGATCGCGGCACCAGGAATTTTTCATGGAGCATGGGGCCTGTCCGGATCGCGGGAATCACCTCGATTTCCTCCAGTTCTCCCATACACAGCCGGTAAAACTCATCCAGATCCGCGGAAACCATGTAGATTACCTCATCTCCGGGACGGAAAGGCGGATCATTCTGGAAACTGACATAGATATACGCCAGTTCATGATCCATCTCAGCGATTTCCGGAATCACACCCACCTGGATCAGCGAATCCGCCCGGATGATAATCCCGGTTTCCTCGCGCAGCTCCCTTGTCATGGCGATATCCGGCCGTTCTCCCGCTGCGACATGTCCCCCTGAAGAAATATCATACTTTCCGGGGTGCGTCTTTTTTTCGTAGGAACGCCTCTGCAGATAAATCCGGATACCGGAAGGACTGACTCCCGCGATCCAGCACTGTGCCACTCTGTGCCAGAGACCGTTCCGGTGGACATAGGGTCTCGGGAAATTCCCCATGACTTTCAGATTCCGGTCATAAGCAGTCAGTTTTTCTTCAACCCTGCGGTTCTTTTCCGCCCGTCTGCGCTGATATTTCATAGTGGCTCTCCTTCAGGCCTTTCCTCTCCGCCGGAATCGCGGCGTCTATCTGAAAATACTGAAAAAATTGAGGATTCCCTGCGCGTCAGACTGGGCCAGACGGTCACGGAAGGCGTCAGACTTCAGATATTCAACTTCTGAGACATTTGTATAGAAACCATGCTCAATCAGGATTGCCGGCATCTCTGTATTCTTGATGACATAAAAATCTGATGTTCTGAATCCTCTGTCCCTGATCTCCGTGATCAGGGCGTTTTTTGACGCTTCCACGTATTTCGCGGCCAGTTCGGAAACGCCGCCCTTCTGATAAGCGTACACTTCCCATCCGTTGGCGGTATTCCAGGAAGACCCGTAGGCATTGGCGTGGATACTGACAAACAGGTCCACGGCATCGTTGCCGTTCGCTACAGCGACTCTGTCCGCCAGGGGCGGATCGGTCTGATCCTCCCACGCGACCGTCATGATACATTCGATTCCATTGCTTTCCAGAATGCCCTTCAGTTTATACGCGACACTCCGGTTGAATTCCCATTCTCTCAGTGTGCCATCGAAGGAACGCTTGCCCCCTGTCGTCATCCCGTGTCCCGGATCGATGCAGACAACCAGCCTTCCATCCGAATACGGTACATAATTTTCGACCGTATCATACTTCGTGGTCCCTGTCACTGTGACAGAATCACTGGCACCCGCTGTCCAGATCTGCTGTCCCGATGGTGTCGGAACCGATGGTGGCGTCACCGGCTCAGGTGTACGGTTTTCAAGGAAAGAAAGTGTCATCTCCTTTCCCGTGTCTGAAAACGAAACCTTTGGTTCCTGCGCTGCCGCCAGATCTACCACCAGCCGTGCCGTACCATCTGACAGATTGCCGACACGGACGCCTGTCACCCAGGAAGTGCTGACATCCTGCGTCTGCTCCTCCAGGATACTTCCCAGGAAAACCGTGTGATCAAAGTCGATATAGTAACGATACGGTCCTGTCAGGCTGTGCTGCAGGATCATGGCATCCCTCAGGGACTGATCCGCGTTTACCGTGATATAGGTATACAGCTGATCCGCGTAGATCTGATGCGGAAAAAGATACACGGAACGGATGGTTGTCGCGGAGTCATCAACACTGGTTCCGGTTTCCACGTAAACAGTGGTGGAATCGCCATCCCAGCCAACCTGGAATCCAAAGGTTTCACCGACGAACCGCAGCGGCACCATCGTTCTGGCTCCGTCACCACCGGTTTTGACCACTTTCAGCGTCGGCGCGACATCCAGCACCTTTGCCTGCCCATTCACAGTGACATTGACAGAACCGATCTGCATCCGGATGATGGTGTTCCCGTACCTCAGGGTTACGGACTGTGTCGCCCCGTCCCATTCGGAAGTGCCTCCCAGATGATTGACGATCAGCGCCACCGGTACCAGTGTCCGGTCATTGACAATATACGGATCAACATCAGTCTGTATTTTCTGCCCGTCAATATAGATCCTCGGATTGGTCTCACCTTCATCCGCGCTGGCAGTCAGACCAGCGAGCGGAATCAGGACCGCTGTCATACAGAGGATCAGGAGCAGCGACAGACTCTTTTTCAGAATATTCATACATTCCCCCTTTCTTTTTTCCGGTCCCTCAGCTGCCGGTATGCACCGGGCTGATATTTTCCGGAAAACTCCACGTTGTACGGCATGCTGCACTTCCGTAAAGAAAGTCTCCGCCTCAGTCATTCGAGAAACCTGCCGGTTCTCTCAGGAAAAGCTCCTGTTACAGAAAACTAATCAGGTTGTGATATTTTACCATAAAAGTCAGCTACATGCCACCCATTCCCGTAAATCCTCCCGTTTCCCCCATCTTTCCTTACGACGGAAATACATGGGATATCTATTCAGATCGTTGTAATCTCAGGATTTACCGGGCATTCAGTTTCTTAAAAAAACATGAAAATATTTTTCAGGGAAGCCTTTCTGATTAATCCATGCTCCTGAATAAAAATATGGTATAATATTTTTCCGATAATTCCGCAGACACTGTAACTATGAGGTCCTTGTCAAATGAAATTACGAACATTCATCATCTGCGTTATCATACTTCTCTTCCTGCTGGTGGGCGGCCTGGTCGCCTACCACTATCTGGACAGTGATTTCACCCAGATCGGCCGTCAGATTTCTTCTGCAGACGGGCATTATACGGTCAGTGTCCCATACAAATGGGAAAAAACCGCTCCCGCGTCACAGCACGGACTGCTGGCCGCGCAGAGTATCGATCAGGACATGTACCTGCAGATTTCACTGGACGCGGATTCCTCCAGCAAGACCTCCCTTGAAGAGCATGTCAGTGAGTACATCAAAACCATCGCCCAGAAAAGTGACAACAGTGCCCGGCAGGTAACGGTCGTCTCCCCGAAACAGAAAAAAGTCAACGGCCACCACGGCTATTATTTTGAACTGGAAACCGTTTCCGACGACATGGAAATCCACCTCTGGTGTTTCTGCTATTCCTCCAACTCCGGCTATGTCCACCTGGATGTCACAGCACCGCGGAACGAGACAGAAAATGACGAAGACATCGCGAAGGGCATCATCAACTCCCTGAAGGCAGATCATTGAGAAAAGGATGTTCCCCGCGCCAGGTACAGAACAGACACGGAATTCTCCATCTATTAAAACAACCCCCGCAAAGCGGGGGTTTTCTGTTTCTGAAAGCTGTTTATGGTTTTTTGGAGCTAACGGTAATAGTGCAGGAAACTTCTTTCCCTCGCGACACATTCCATCATCCAGTCGTACAGGAACTTGTAGACATC
>CAMNJG010000119.1 GCA_946541285.1 uncultured Clostridia bacterium | reverse complement strand
TTCCGGTCTTCCCGGTCAACTGCGTCCTTATCATGGAGATTGATATCCGCCTGCAGATAAGGAGCTTTCTGTACTGTACCCGCCAGGGAAATCGCCTTTGCGACCACATCTTTCAGGCCTTTATTGGACTTGTCCGTTGAAACAGTCTTGATGACCGGGCAGCCCAGCTTTTCCTCAAGTTTCGCGGTATTGATTTCCGTCTTTTCTTTCTGGTTGACGTCACTTTTGTTCAGCGCTACAACAACAGGGATTCCCAGTTCCAGGAGCTGTGTTGTAAAGAAAAGGCTCCGGCTCAGGTTTGTAGCATCCACGATATTAATAATCGCGTCCGGATTTTCATCACGGACAAATTTACTGGTGATGCCTTCCTCCGGTGTAAACGGCGACATGGAATAAGCACCCGGCAGGTCAACTGCCGTCACCTCTTTGCCCTTTGTGAATTCCGGCTTCAGAGGATCTTCTTTCTTGCCAACGGTAACACCGGCCCAGTTACCAACTCTTTCATTCATTCCCGTCAGCGCGTTGTACATAGTTGTTTTTCCGCTGTTGGGATTGCCGGCAAACGCAATTCTCATAAAACAATAACACCTTTCTTCAAAAAATCCGCCGAGTTAAAATCATCTAACTCAAGCCCGGACTCTGAAACTGTAACTTCTCCTGTCCCGCTGCCGCAGAACATTTCCGGATCCCGACTGATACAGTACCGGGAATCCGGCAGCCTGTCCCCGGAATCCGCGTGAAAAACTCCTGCATGGATGATACGGATCTGCAGGATTCAGCACATCGATCCTCAGGGACAGAAATATGATATGCGTGGAACATCAGGACTGTATTCCCCTCACTGCCCCACGGAACATCCTGTGTCGTACCCGACAGGGTATCCGGCTGTCAGACAATAATCGCCTCTGCCAGCATATTGTCAATACTGTAACGGCCATCCTTGATCACAACGATGCAATTCTTCTTCTTTTTGGTGACGATCGTAATCGGTTCCCCGCTATAACAGCCCAGACGGAACAGAAACGCGTTCATTTCCTCATCATCAGTATTGATTTCCTTTACCGTATACGTTCTGCCTTCTTCTGCTTCCAGTAAATTCATCTTTCCTTTAATAACATTCTCCTGTACTGCTTCGCTTTCATTTGATCTGGTTTTTTCCAGAATTTTTCCATTAATGCTGGCAACTGCTTCCATCTCCGTGCCTCCATTCTTCTCTTTACTTTCATATACAACGCTCCCCCCTCAAATGTTTTCTGCCTGTCAGGCAGCGGCCGTTTCCGGATTTCCAGAATTCCGCCGTAACCCTCAGGACAAAAAACAGGCAGATCAGATCTGCCGGAGCAACTGCAGAACGGCTCTTCGCGAGTTTGTCCTGCTTAAGTCTTGGTTTATTCTAACAAACTGTGGTATGGATTGCAAGTCATTCCCTAATTTTTTCTATTATCTTATACAAACTCATTATTCCTGATCGAAAACAGAAAAAGAAAACCCGCGATACACACCGCGGGCAAACAATCTAATACATATTCTGTGTCAGGACATCTCCGGTTACAGCTCGCTGACCGCAGCCTCGAAGCGGGAAACGGCTTCATCGATTTCCTCTTCTGTGATATTCAGCGGAGGAAGGAAACGGACCACTTCATTGCCGGCACCGGCCAGCAGGAGTTTATGGGACTGCGCGGCAGCGATCACCGGGGATTTCAGACCTTCCTTCATCTGAACGCCAAGGAGCAGACCTTTGCCCCTCACCAGGTTGATTTTCTCCGGATACTTTTCTTTCAGCCCGTCCAGCGCGCTGAACAGGTAAGCACCCATTTCACGGACATGCTCCAGCAGCCCGTTCTCAAAAAGCTCACGCATGACGGTATTGCCGCACGCGCAGGCCAGCGGATTACCGCCAAAAGTGCAGCCGTGATCTCCCGGTACAAAATACTGCGCTGCGCGGTCATTCGCCATCACCGCGCCGATCGGGAAGCCCGCGCCGAGGGCTTTCGCGGTTGTACAGATATCCGGCAGTACACCATAGGTCTGATAAGCGAACAGTTCTCCGGAACGCCCCATCCCGCACTGCACTTCATCACAGATCATCAGGGCGTCATACTGGTCACACAGTTCCCGGATGCCTTCCATGAATGCCTGCTCCGCCGGCAGGATCCCGCTTTCTCCCTGTACCGCTTCCAGGATCACGGCGCAGACATCCTCATCCATCAGTTCCCTGACCGATTCCAGGTCGTTGAACTTTGCGTCATACACCTCTCCGATCAGCGGACGGAACGGTTCCCGGTATTTTTCCTGCCCGGTCACTGCCAGTGCGCCCATACTCCTGCCATGGAAGGAATCTGTAAAGCAGATGATTTTTGTCTTCTTTCCGGGGTTTTTCGTATAACCGTATTTCCTGGCGATTTTCAGAGCGGTCTCATTGGCTTCCGTTCCACTGTTGTTGAAAAATACCCGGTCCAGCCCGCTCTTTTCCGCGAGGGCATTGGCAAGGTCAATCTGTGGCTGGCTCCAGAACAGATTGGAGATATGGATTACTTTTGAGGACTGTTCCGTCAGTGTCTTCTGAATCTCCGGCGCCGCGTGGCCGAGGCAGTTGACCGCGATCCCGGAAATAAAATCAAGATATTCCTGGCCATCGGTATCCACCACCCACGGACCATGGCCGCTTTCGATGGCAATGTCAAAGCGGTTATACGTATTCATTACATGATTTTCCATGATCTAATCCTTTCAAAGCTTCAGGAACTGTACCTTAATCACCTGTACACTTTACTCTTTCTCTTTTCCGGATTACGCGGAAATGATGCAGGCTATTTTCAGGCAGTTTCTTTTTCAGCAGATCTTTCGTCTCTGGTTGCATAATTATACATCTATATAAATTTTTATTCAAGTCTTTAACTCAAAATTTCCTCACAGTTCCCCCCGGAACAGTTTCCAGGAAAGCTCTGTCTGCGCGTCCCCCGCAGAGTTGAGGATCTCTATGGTGTAATGGTCTTTGGGCGCGGAAAGCAGATCCCGCTCTTTCAGCCGGCGCAGCAGTTCTTCCGCAGTCCCGTGATTGCCATCGTACAGCTTTGCCTGTGGTCCGGCGGCTTCCCTGATCAGATCCGACACAAACGGAAAATGCGTACAGCCCAGCACCACTGCATCCACAGTCCGTTCATCTCCCAGACTGTGGAACAGACCGCGGATATATCCCCTCAGGCCTTCATCATGAAGCTGCCCGTTCTCTACATAGCGGACGATGTCCGGACTGGGCAGGGGCACGATATCCGCGATGTCGCAGAAACGGCTGACCAGATGGGAAAATTTTTCTCTCCGCAGCGTCACCGGGGTCGCCATCACCACCACCAGACGTCCCGGATTCTGTTCGGCCGCCGGTTTGATCGCCGGTTCCATCCCGATCACCGGTATCTCCGGATGCTCCGCTCTCAGCTTTCTGACCGCGACACTGGTCGCGGTATTGCACGCGACCACGACCGCTTTGGCGCCCCTGTCCAGCAATTCATCAAAAACATGATGAGAAAGCCGGTAGACTTCCTCATCACTGCGGACACCATACGGCGCGTTTTCCGAATCGCCGTAAAATATATAATCCTCATCCGGGATGACTCTTTTCAGTTCCTGAAGAACACTGAGCCCTCCAAGACCGGAATCAAACACCCCTACAGGTCCATTATTCATAAAACACTCCTCAGGCGTCAGCTGAATTCCACTGCCGCGAACCTTTTTTCATCCTCTGACACCAGATCCACCGAGCAGATCCCCCCGCTGCTGTAAATCCTCGGGATCACCAGATCCCCAAGGACCGCTTCCCTGGCATACTCCACCCGGATTCTGCGATAATCAAAATCCTCCGGCAGACAGTCGGCTGCCATCAGGATATACTGACTGTTGTTTGTATGTCCGTTGCTGTCAATCTGATGCTTGTGAATCCGGACACTTTCACCGGTCTGAAATTCTCCCCGGCAGGCCACTTTCCTCTTACCGAGCGGCAGATCCATCCGGTCCTCCGGGGTATACAGATCAATTTCCTCCTGCGGGACATTCAGGGCACGGCCATTTTCCGTATCGACAAAGGTCCAGATCGAATTGCCCTTCACCAGCAGCGTGCCGTCTTCTGTCTCTACGGCATGTCCCCTGTACGCGAAAAAACGCTTGATATAATGCGGCCAGGTCCAGATCCGGATTCTTTCGCCGCGGACCGGGGGACGGACAATTTCCACATCCCAGGAGGCCAGCAGCCACGCGCGGTTCCTCTCCTGCAGCTGGCTGACAGTTTCCCCCAGGTCATCGGACTGAAAGATACAGCAATCCTGCAGGTAATCGAACAGGCTTTTCACACTGAGCTGGCCCTTTGGGTCGGTTTGGCTGTACCGTACACGACTGTCATAAACAGTAAACATGAATAAGATCGACTCCTGTTCTTTCTAAAAAATTTCACAGAAAAAGACTCCGGTGACTCGTGTAACCTGAGTAACGCCGGAGTCCTGGTTTCCGTCCCCTGTATGCCTCTGCATCCGGAATACTTTCAGGGAACGCAAACAGCTGATTGTTATCCTTCAATAAATTTTTCCATGCTGGATTTCGGCTGGGCGCCCAGTGTCTGACGGAGCATTTCACCCTTTTCAAAGAGTCCGAAGAACGGAATGCTTCTGACCTGGAATCTTCTGGCGAGTTCCGGCTGTTCATCCACATTCACTTTCGCGACAAGCAGATCCGCTTTTTCTGCCGCGATCTCTTCCAGTACCGGGCCCATCTGCTTGCACGGGCCACACCACGCTGCCCAGAAATCCACCAGCACTTTGCTGTCACCGTTAATTACTTCATCAAAGTTTTCGGCCGTTAAATTTTTAATCTCCATAGTATTGTCCTTTCCTGCTGCATGATTTCACGATCCTGTTCCTGCAGCCGATGATCCTGATAACCGGAAAGCTCGGTCACCGCCGGACCAGCGAAGTACAGCCACAGCTGTCCGGACATTGTATTCACCGACTGAATGGCTATGTTTTTTTACCCGGCATCCCTTCTGTGAAAACAGCAAACATTCATCTTCACTCCGCTCCGATCCTCAGAATGACAAAAATCACCTTTTCATCATAAAATCCATTACATTTGACTCCTGATCGGCCTTTGGGAAGGTGATTTTTGATGAAATCAGTGTTTCCTCAGGATGTCAGAACAAAAATGTACGGCACGCAGATCGATTGCTGTCAGTTCCGGCTTGCTTTCACGGCCCGGTCCATACGTCGGCCTGCCTC